>NZ_JBLTJC010000079.1:0-34033 GCF_048158785.1 Streptomyces colwelliae
GGGTTGAGACAGGTGTAGTCGCCGCCCGGCATGGGCGCGGCCGAGGTCTCCAGACCGAGCGAGGCGTAGTAGAACGCGGCCGCCGCGGCCACGTCCGGCGTGTACAGCTCGACCCAGGTCAGCGAACGGTGGCGGCCGAAGCCGCCGCGAGATGGTCGGGCGGCGGGCTGCCGGCCCTGGTTGTCGCGGTGGCAGCGCGCGGTCAGGCGCCAGGGTCGACTTCGGGGTGCGTGAACCGCACGGGTTTGCCCAGCGACCGGGCGTAGACGATTTCGGCTCGGGTGCTGTCTCCGATGTAGTCGCCGACCACGAGCACCTCATCAGCGAGCCGGATCTTCGCCCGGTGCAGATCGTCGAGTCGAACCTTCAGCGCCTCGGCCTCGACAGGATCGGACCACAGTTCGTGCGGCGACTTCATGTCACAGCCCGGCTTGACGACAATCCTTCCGGCTTTGGTCTCCCGCAGATCGGCCTCGTTCATCTCGGTCATGAAGCGGGTGGAGCCGCAGATCACGACGATATGCGGGAGGCTCAACAGCTTCTTCGCGTCGGCGAGCTTCTCCTCGGGGGTGAGCAGTCGCGGGTGTGACACCGGTTCCTCCTGGTGGTGTGGTCCAAGGGGTGTCTGCGGAGACGAGAACGAGGATGTCCAAGATCGTTTTTTTACGAACGACGCGGACACCCTCGCGACAGCACACTATCTGCGCCACCTCTTCCCCTACCTGCCCCAGCAGCCCGGGTGCAACTGGGGGCCGAATGCGAGCTTCTGCGGGAGCGCCCCCGGCAGACTCTCATCGGCCACAAGAACTACTTCGGCCGTGGTTTCGAACACGAACTGCCGGAGTGTGGAGTCCAGTTGCCGCGTCCTGCCCGTCAAGGTGAACGGGAACGGCCTGGCGCAGCCCTGTTCAAGCCGCTGCGACAGGTCATCGAATCGATCCACGAGACCTTCAAGGGGCAGCTCGACTGGATCATCTAGACGTGGATGTCGACGACCACCCAGGAAGCGTGGTGCATCCAGTGGGCGATCGCGGCCAGGTGCGAGGGGTGGTTGAAATACCGCTGGAAGGCGGCGGTGTCGTCGAAGAGGCTGTTCAGGGCGAAGTCGTACGAGGCGGGCGTCTCGTCGAACGCGTGCCAGCCGACTTCCCACTGCCGGATCTCGGGGATCTCCCGGTCGAGCCTCTTCACGAGTTCGAACCCCTCCGTGACTTCGGGGGATTCGCGCGTGAGACCTTCGTTGAGCTTGAAGAGGACGATGTTCCGGATCATTTCCGCTCCTCGTGCCGTGTCGAAGTGCCGCGTCGAAGTGCCATGCCGAACTCGGCGGACGTTGACGGCTACGGGGCGCCCGACGGCTTGGTTCACCGCAGGGGACGTCGAACCGGACAGCTCACCCCGCGACGCGCCGACAGGCCCTTCGGGGCTATCGGCCGGTCACGGCAGGATGGCGGGCATGCGTTTTCGACTGCTCGGCCGACTGGAGCTGGTGACCGCCCACGGCGCGGTCGTCCCTCCCGGCGCGGTGTCCCGGGCGATCGTGGGACGGCTGCTGCTCGCCCAGGGTGCGGTCGTACAGCGCGACACCCTCGTCGAGGAGCTGTGGGAGGACCGCGGGACCAAGAACCCGGTCGGCGCGCTCCAGGTCCAGATGGCCAAGCTGCGCGTCGCCTTCGCCGCGCGCGGCGAGGACACCCGCCTGCTGTTCGGCCACGGCGGCTACCGGATCGTCCTGGGACCGGACGACGAGGTCGACGTACCCGACTTCGAGGTGGCGGTCCGGCAGGGGCGTGAGCATCTGGCGGCGACGGAGTACGAGAAGGCCGACAGCGAGTTGCGGCGAGGGCTGTCGATGTGGCGGGGCCGCGCCCTGGACGGCCTGGAGGGACGGGCCTTCGAGAGCGAGCGGACCCGCCTCGAGGACCTGCGGCTGGGCGCGCTGGAGGACGCCGCCGGCGCGGGCCTCGAACTCGGTCGCGCCAAGGAGCTGATCCCGGAGCTGCGGGCCCTGTCGTCCCTGGCCCCGCTCCGCGAGCGGTCCCGGGCCCGTCTCATGCTCGCGCTCTACCACTGCGGGCGGTTCGCGGAAGCCCTGGAGGTCTACGACACGGGCCGTCGCCTGTTGAAGTCCGAACTCGGTGTCGCTCCCTCGCAGGAGCTGAGCTCCTTGCACGCCGCGATACTCCGCCACGACCCGTCGCTCCACGGGCACGAACCGACTCCACAAGCGCGCTACCTGTCTCTCCGAGGGCGCGACCTGTCTCTCCGAGGGCCGGCCGCCCTGTCCGACCGGCTGTCCGCGCCGCGCACCGACGTCCGGCCGGTTTCCGGCGAAGGCAACCTGAGCCGGCCGCTCGGCCCGTTCGTCGGGAGGCGCAAGGAACTGATCGCGCTGTGCGAGGTCCTCGACCGGGAGCGGCTGGTGACCGTGCTGGGACCGGGAGGCGTCGGGAAGACGCGCCTGGCGCTGGAGGTGTGCGCGCTGGTCCAGCCGTCGCGCGGCACCGTCTGGTGGGTCGATCTGGCCCCGGCCGACGACGCGAACGTGCTCGCGGTGGTCGCCTCCGCGCTGGGACTGTCCGACACCTCCGTCCGGCCGGACCAGCCACCGCACGACTATGTGCACCGGATCACCTCGTTCCTGGCCGGACGGTCGGCCGTTCTCGCGCTCGACAACTGCGAGCACCTGCTCGACGCCGTCGCCCCGCTCGTCGCGACGCTGCTGGGCCGCTGTCCCTCCCTGACCGTCCTGGCCACCAGCAGATCACCGCTGGAGGTCCCGGCCGAGGTGCTGTACCCCTTGGCGCCGATGCCGGACGAGGACGCAGCGGACCTGTTCGGCACCCGCGCCGCCATGATCGACCCGTCCTTCGCCCCGGACGAGGCGGCGCTGCACGACATCCGCCGCCTCTGCCGCAGGCTCGACGGACTGCCGCTGGCGGTGGAACTCGCCGCCGCGCACGTCCGGCTCCTGACCGTCCGCGAGATCGAGGCCCGCCTCGACAACCGCTTCACCCTGCTGACCAAGGGGGAGCGCACCGCGCCGGCCAGACACCGCACCCTGCGCGCCGTCCTCGACTGGAGCTACGCCCTCCTCGACACCACCGAACAGCGGCTGCTGACGGAACTCGCCCTGTACGTGGGCGGCTGCTCGCTCGGACTCCTGGAAGCGGCCACCCCGTTGCCCGGGGCGGACAGCGCCGAACTGCTCCATGTACTGGGGCAGTTGGTCGACAAGTCCCTGCTCGTCCCGGTCTCCACGCCCGACGGGAACCGGCTGCGGATGCTGGAGACGGTCCGCGCGTACGCGCTCACCCGGCTCCGCGAGGAGGGCCGGGCGCCGGAGGCCGAAGAGCGCCTCATGACGTGGGCGGCACGCTTCGTCCGTGCCGGCAGTGCGGGACTCTCGTCCCGTGACCAGCGGGACTGGGCCAGGCGGCTCACCGAGGAGTCCGCCAACATCCGTGCGGCATCGGACCTGATGACGGCCAGGTCCCGGCCGGCCGGGGCCCTGCTGCTGGAGGCGCGGCTGGGCTACTTCTGGTTCATCAGCGGCCGCGAGGAAGAGGGGATCGACCGGCTCCAACGCGGTCTGGAGGCCTACGACGCGACAGCGGGGGAGCGGACCACGGAGCCCACCGAGGAGGACGAGTGGGCGCTGTTCTACACGATCGCCTGGCTCACCTGGCTCCACCATGTTGCCGGACACCACACGGAAGCCAGTTCCTATGTGGACAGGCACAAGGAGGCGTGGCAGCACGCGAAGAACCCCGACCTCGCCGTCCTGGGCCTCTGCTACGACGCGCTCCACGCGATGCTCAACGGACACGACGACGTGGAGGAGCGCTTCGCCGCGGGGGAGGCCGCCGTGGTGGACACGGAATTCCACTGGGACCGGGCGGTCCTACAGACGAACTGGTCGACCTACTGCCTGCAGCACGGGGACGTCGAGGGGGCCCGCCGCCACGGGCTGATCGCCGTGGCGGCGTCGCGCGCGGCCGACGACGACTTCGCCCGGGTCTTCTCCCTCACCCTCTGCGGCGACGCGGACGAGAGCGACGGCCTGCGCGCCCGGGCCCGTGAGCAGTGGGTGGAGGCGGCCCGGATCCTCCGTGCCGTCGGGGCGCGCACCCGCTGGGCGTACGTACTGCTCAGGCTGGTCTGCCTGGACATCACCGAGGGGGAGTTCGCCCTGGCCGAGGAGCGGCTCGTGGACGTGAGCCGGCTCGCGGACGAACTCAGTGCGGACGACCTCCAGGCGGCCGTGGCCAACCTGCGCGGAGTGCTGGCGGTCCGCGGCGGTCGCTTCGCGGACGCGGAGAGACTCTTCCGCGGTGTCTGGTGCTGTCCGGGAGCGCCGCTCGACCGCAGAGCGGTCTCGGCCGTCGGCCTGGCGGTCGTCGCGACGTCCGGTCCGCCGAGCCCGACCGCCCCGGACGACGCGCGGGCCTGGATCGACCGGGGGCGCCGGACGCACGCCGGACTGCTGGAACCGCTCGCCCGACACGCGGTGGGCGTGCTGCTGGACCGGCTGGACGCCCACCATCGGGCCCACGCGAACGGGCCGACCGGGACGGACCGGGAGTGCGACTGGCTCTCGGACAGCCCCTCCGTGCTGGCCGCCTTCAGCTGACCGCCCCGGCCGCTCCCGGCGACAGGCCGTACGCGGACCGTGAACCTCTTCGGGGTGTGCGCCGTAGCAGCGACCAGACGGCACCTGGTCACCGGGGACGCCTCCGCCGCCATGTCGTGTCGTGTCGCGGAGTCGTTCCCCCTTGCTCTCCCAAGTGGCCGTCGGACAGGGCCGGTTCTCCGACGAAAGGCACAGCACCATGACCGAGTACCAGGGGCGGAACGTTCTCGGAGAGGACGCCGTCGCCGAACTGGCCGACCGGATCGAGGGATCCGTGTTCACCCCGGACGACGCGGGCTACGTGGGGGCGGTCGCGGCGTTCAACCTGCGCTCGCGGCACCGGCCCTGCCTGGTCGTCGCGGCGGCCGGCGCCGCCGACGTGCGGGCCGCGGTCGCTTTCGCCGCCGCGCGTGACATACCCGTCGGGGTCATGGCCACCGGACACCAGCCGTTCCCCGCCGCGGACGGCTTCCTGCTCGTCACCACGGGTGCGATGCGTACGGTCGAGATCGACACCGAGCGTGGCGTGGCCCGGGTGGGTGCGGGCGCCGTCTGGTCGGACGTCGTAGAGCCCGCTCAGGCGGAAGAGCTGGCACCGCTGAACGGGTCCAGTCCGCTGGTGGGAGTCGTGGGCTTCACCCTCGGCGGCGGACTCAGCCCGTTCCTGGGGCGGTCCTACGGCTGGGCCGCCGACCATGTCGTGGCGATCGAGGTCGTCACGCCGGACGGTGAGCTGCGTCGCGTCACCGCGGAGGTGGAACCGGACCTGTTCTGGGGCCTGCGCGGCGGACGCAGCAACTTCGGGATCGTGACCGAGCTGGAGATCGGGCTCTTCCCCGTGACCTCCTTCTACGGCGGCGGGATCTACTTCGCCGCCGAGCACGTCGAGGCCGTGGTCCGCGCCTTCCCCGAGGTGGTCCGCGACGCGCCCCACGCCTTCACCTGCTCCGTGGCACTCCTCAACTTCCCGTCGGTACCGGAGATCCCCGAACCGCTGCGGGGCCGGTTCCTCGCCCACGTCCGGGTGACCCACCTCGGCTCCGACGAGGAGGCGGAGAAGTTCATCGCGCCCTTCCGGGCCATCGGTGAAGGGGTGATCGACACGATCGGCCGCCATCCCTACGGCGCGTTCGCCCTCGTGCACACCGACCCGGCCGATCCCTTCCCGTACGAGGAACAGGGCGCCCTGCTGGCCGAGTTGCCGGCCCGGGCCGTCGAATCCCTTGTGGAGAGCGCCCAGTTGGCGGCCGGCGGACTCGTCACGGTCCTGGAGATCAGGCATCTCGGCGGGGCGCTGGCGGATCGGCCGGCCGCGGCGAGCCCCGTCGCCGCCCGGGACGCCGTGTTCAACGTGTGGGGAGCGACCGTCGGACCGCCGGAGGTCGTCGACGCCGGTATGGCCATGCTCGGCGGAATGGTGGAGCGCCTCAGCCCCTGGTCGACGGGTCTCGCGTACACCAACTTCGCCGGCCGTGACGACCGGGCGGAGGACGTGTTCACCGCCGACGACCTGGAGCGGCTGCGTGCCCTGAAGCGGCGCTACGACCCGCGCAACCTGTTCCGGGTCAACAACCACAACGTCGCTCCGGAATAGGACTCCGCCGGTACGCCGGCGCAGAGCCGTCGAGTCGTGGAGCAGCCGAGCCGCCGGAACACCGACGTGATTCCAGGAGACCGCACGGTGACATGCGAGCAGGAGAGAACCCGACTGGCCGCCTATGCCATGGCAGCCCTCGATCCCGGAGAAGCCGTACTCGTCGACAGGCACGTACGGGAGTGCCCGGCATGCGCGGGCGCCGTGGACGAGATCCGCACCGCTCTCGCCGCTGTCCGGCGACTGCCCGCGGAGGACCTGGTGGGCAACTGGTCCGGCAGGCTCCCCGCACTGCGGGAAGCAGCGGTCCGAGCCGCCCTGGCCCGGGCCCCCGACCGGGAGTGAACAGCTCCTGAGCAGCCCCGGCGCCCGGGGCTCCACCCGACGGAGCCCCGCGCGCCGGCGCTTTCCCGCGCCTTTCCCGCGTCTGTCCTCGCAGGTACAGGCCAGGCAAGCGGACATCAAGGCGCCGGCAAGAGGTCCCCCCGAAGGTTGCCCCGTTCAGCTTTCAACGAATTGGCGCGCCGTGCATCGACCCGCGGCGCATCGGGGGAACGTGGCGATGAGGCACAGCACAGCAATCCGGGACGCACGGCCGGGCGGGCCCGGCGGAGCCCGTGACCGGGCGCGCGACGAGGCGTTCATCCGCGCCGTCTACGACAAACACGGTGTGTTCCTGCTCAGAGTGACCACCGGACTGCTCTGGGGCGACAGCCATCAGGCCCAGGACCTGGTCCAGGAGGCCGTCCTGCGGGCCTGGCAGAACGCCGACATCCTCGATCCCGAGGCCGAGGGCATACGGCCGTGGCTCGTCACGGTCGTCCGCAACCTCGTCATCGACGGCTACCGCGCCCGGAAGGCCCGTCCGCCGGAGACGGTCGACACCGCGCTGAACGACATGCCCGGTCCGGAGTCCATGGATCCGGCCCTCACCAAGAAGGTCGTGCGCGAAGCCCTGGCGGACCTGACGTTGCAGCACCGAGAGATCCTCGTCCACGTCGAGTTCCTGGACCAGTCCGTGGCCCGGACGGCACAGACGCTGGGCATACCGCCGGGCACGGTCAAGTCCCGGACACACCTTGCCCTCAGGGCGCTGCGGGCGGCGCTGGCCGAGCGGGGGTACACGCCGTGAGCGCGCCCCTCGTGAGAGGGCTTCGCCGAACTGGGCCACGCCCGTGCGGCCCTGCTCGGCGGTCCCGGTAGCCGACGGACTGGTCACCGTCGCAGCGAACGGTCAGCCGCGCTCTGTCCAAGGCGCGCACCGGCCGAGCGGGGCAACGCCGAACGAGCCGAGCGCGCGGGCCAGTTCGGTGTCGTACTGATCGGCGTCGAAACAGAACGCGGGGGGCCGTACCTGGTCCGTGGGTACCCGCCAGTCGGACCACTCCACGACCCCGCCGTGGCGCCGCACGAACACGGACAGCCAGCCGCAGCATCCGCCCGTGCACTCAGGCTCGCCGAGCACCGCACGATGTCCCTCGCCGGTCGCCCGGAGGACACCGTGACCGTCGGCGGGCAGTGCCTCCTCCGCGAACGGGCCGCGGCCTCCCTCTCCGACCGCCTCCGCGACCACGTCCTCGCCGTCGATCCGGAACCGCAGCTGGGCAGCCCAGCGGGGGCCCGGTGGCAGCACACTGACCTCAAGCCGATTGAACACCCGAGCACCCTAGGGCAACTGGTTGGTCGCTGTGCAGGGATTGATACGCGGCCAGCACGATCTTGAGCGTGCGCAGTCCGCCGGGTCCGTCAGGATGGGCGCGCTGCCCGGTGCGTGCCGCGCTGAGGAAGGCCTCCAGCATGGCGGCGTCGAGGTCGGTGGTGCCGGGTTCCCAGAGTGGCCGGGCCTTGTCGGTCTCGTAGCCGCGCAGCAGGGGTGGGAAGGCGTCGAAGTGCGCGGTGCCGTGCCGGCCGACGCAGGACTCGGCCTGTGCCACGCGGCCCGGCCGGCGCCCCCGGTGACCACCGAATCGCGACATCACCCTCGCCATCGATGCCTACGGCCGCGCCAACTGCGGGCATCGGACGGGCACATGGGAGATCGAGTCACCGACCTGCGGGGCATTCCCGAGCTGGGCACGCCGTCCCCTCGTCCTGATCCCCCGCGACCTGCCACCGGCTGACACCGAGGGTCTGGTCACCCGCGGCGCCGCGGCCCCCCCGCCCAACTGACCGTCAGTTGCCGCAGCCGGCACCGCTGAAAGAGCTCACTGAGCCCCGCGATGCGCAGCCGTCTCACGCCGAGTCGCCCGTCGGCGTGCTTCCTCCACCGCACTCCTCTCTTCCGGAGTGAGGCGATTCATGAGCCGGTCGTTGTTGACCCAATCGTTGAGAAGGGCGTGAGAACCCCCCAGGCTCAGGGAGTACGCCCACATACTTCGCCCGCGCGTCGTTCCGTTCCATTCGTTTGCCCAGTTGAGCAGATGGCCTATTCGCTGTTCCGTCGTGAACCTCGTCAATTGCATGCCCGTCACCTTTCGATGGTTACGAGAAGGCCTGGTCTTCGTCCGCCCTGTGAACGGGGCGGAGAAGAAGGAGGTTCACGGCAGGATCAGAATCCGGTGAGGGTCACCTTGCCGATGGTGCTGCCGGACTCGAGGATGCGATGCGCCTCGCGCAGGTGCTCGGCGTTGATCGCGCCGAGGTCCCGTGTGGCCGTGGTCCGCAGTGCGCCCTCGTCCACGAGGTCGGCGATCCGGTTCAGGATGTGGTGCTGCGCCACCTGGTCCGGGGTCCCGAACAGCGAGCGCGTGAACATGAGTTCCCAGTGGAAGGAGATGCTCTTCGCCTTCAGCAGGCCGATCTCCACGGGGCCGAAGTCGTCGATGGCCAGCAGCCCGCCGAACGGCTTGAGCATGTCGGCGTACGCGGCGAGGTTCCGGTCCGTACCGGCGGTGCCGAAGATGTGGTCGACCCCGCCGGGCGCCACCTCGGCCACCTGGGCCGGCAGCGGACGATGGTGGTCGACCACATGTGTCACACCCATACGGCGGGCGAACTCGACGGTCTCCGGGCGGGACGCGGTGCCGATCACGGTCAGTCCGGTGAGGGCCCGGGCCAGCTGGGCCACCATGGCCCCGACACCACCCGCGGCCGCGGTCACCAGCAGTGTGCCGGTCTCCTCCGAAGCACCCTCGCGCAGACCGAGACGTTCGAACAACCCCTCCCAGGCGGTGAGGGAGGTCAGCGGCAGCGCCGCCGCCTCGCCGAAGGAGAGAGAGGTGGGCTTACGGCCGACGATGCGCTCGTCGACGGTGTGGAAGCGCGAGTTGGTGCCCGGCCGGTCGATCGCGCCGGCGTAGAAGACCTCGTCGCCGACCTCGAACAGCTCCACCTGCTCACCGACCGCGACGACCGTGCCGGCGGCGTCCCAGCCCAGCACCTTGAGCTCGCCGCCCGGGTCGTTGCTCTGCCGGACCTTGTAGTCCACCGGGTTGACCGCGACGGCCTCCACCTGGACCAGCAGATCGTGCGGACCCGGCTGCGGCACCGGCAGTTCGACGTCCACCAGGCTCTCGGCGTCATCGATCGGCAGGCTCTTGCGATACGCGACGGCGGGCATCGGCGACGTCTTCCAGGTCTCGCTCATCATGGATCTCCTCGACTCGTACGGTGGGCCGACGAGGATCGGCGGCCACGACCCGCAAGGTACCTATCGGGAGGTAGTAACCATCAAGGGAGCCTGCTTCCCAAAGGAAACCATCGAGGTGGGAAGGGTGTGAGGAGCCCGCCCCGCGTGTCGCGAGGTCAGGCGGACTCCGGGAACCGGTCGATGTTCTGCTCCACCCAGCTGCGCAGATGGGAGAGCGGCGCGCAGGCGTCCTTGCCGAGCGGGGTCAGGCTGTACTCGACGCGGGGCGGCACCTCCGCGTAGATCCGACGGTCGATCAGGCCGTAGTCCTCCAGGCGGCGCAGGGTCTGCGTGAGGACCTTGGGGCTCACGCCCTGGAGCCGGCCGCGCAGTGCTCCGAAGCGCTGCGGCCCGTCCTCAAGGGCGCCCAGCGCGAGGGCGCTCCACTTGTTGGCGAGGAGATCCAGCATGTCGCGGCAGGGGCAGGCGGCGGAGTAGACGCTCTTGGGGTCGTCGCAGAGGCCCGATGTCTTGGTCATACGGCAACAGTACCCAACGGGTACTAGTATCCCTTGCGGGTAACCACGGCCTGCCTCGTACGGTCATGGGCATGCTCGGAATCCAGGTTGGGAATCCAGGTTTCGAGCATCGGAACCGCCGATGAAGGCTGACACATGAACGACGACGCCCTGCACCTGCGACTGCTCGGCCGCCTGGAGCTGGCCGACGGAAGCGGTGCCGTCACCCTTCCTGGCGCCGTCTCCCGCGCGATCGTCGGCCGCCTGCTGCTGGCCGGGGGAGCGGTCGTGCACCGTGACACCCTCATCGACGAACTGTGGGAGGAACGCGAGGCGAAGGACCCGGTCAACGCCCTTCAGGTCCAGGTGACGAAACTGCGCGCGGCGCTCGCGACGCGGGGCCGGGAGGGGCGGCTGCGGTCGCAGTACGGGGGATACCGGTTCGTCCTGTCCCCGGAGGACCAGCTCGACACGGTCCGCTTCGAGGCGACGGTCCGCGAGGGACGCGAACACCTGGCGGCGGGGGCGTACCGACAGGCCGAAGGCGTCCTACGGCAGGGACTCGCGCTGTGGCGGGGCCGCGCGCTGGACGATCTCAAGGGCCGGGTCTTCGACGCCGAGCGGCTGCGTCTCGGGGAACTGCGCCTGAGCGCGCAGGAGGACGCGGGTGCCGCAGGTCTTGAGCTCGGCCGTGCGGCGGAACTGGTCCCCGAACTGACGGCACTCGTGTCCGCCGCACCACTGCGCGAACGGTCCCGGGCACGGCTGATGCTCGCGCTCCACCGCTGCGGGCGCAACGCCGAGGCGCTGGACGTGTACGAATCGGGCCGCAGACTCCTGAGGTCCGAGCTGGGCGCCGATCCTTCCCCCGAACTGCGTTCCCTGCACGACGCGATACTGGCGGGCGAGCCACGTCCCGGGACGGCGACCACCGACTCCGTACGACTGTCCCCGGCCCCCGCCGCTTCCCGCCCGGCGCCCGGCGACGGCGGTCCCGACCACCCCCTCGGCCCGTTCGTCGGCCGCGGTGAGGAACTCGACGGGCTGCGCGCGGCCCTCGACCGCGAGCGGCTGGTGACCGTCGTAGGACCCGGCGGTGTCGGCAAGACCCGCCTCGCGCTTGAGGCGTGCGTGCTGATGCAGTCCTCGTGCGACGGGGTGTGGTGGGTCGATCTGGTGTCGGCCGACGGCGCGGGTGTCCTCGCGGCGATCGCCGGGGCCCTGGGTCTGTCGGACGCGTCGGTCCGGCCGGACCAGCCACCGCACGACTATGTGCACCGGCTCACCTCGTTCCTGGCCGGACGGCGGGCGATGCTCGTGCTCGACAACTGTGAGCACCTGCTCGACGCGGTCGCCCCGCTCGTGGCGGTCCTGCTCGGCCGGTGCCCCGCGCTCACCGTCCTGGCAACCAGCAGAGCCCCACTGGCAGTTGCGGGCGAAACGCTGTATCCCCTGGTGCCGATGGCCGACGCCGAGGCCGCGGACCTGTTCAGCACCCGCGCCCTCATGATCGACCCGTCCTTCACCCCCGACGAGACCGCGATGCACGACATCCGCTCGCTCTGTCGCAGGCTGGACGGACTGCCGCTCGCGGTCGAACTCGCCGCCGCTCACGTACGGTTGCTGCCGGTGCGCGAGATCGAACTCCGCCTCGACAACCGCTTCGCCCTGCTGGCCAAGGGGAAGCGGACCGCTCCCGCCCGGCACCGCACTCTGCGTGCCGTCCTCGACTGGAGTTACGCCCTCCTGGACACCACCGAGCAGCGGGTGTTGACGGAACTCGCCCTGTATGTCGGCGGCTGTTCCGTGGAGTTGGCGGAGACGACGATGCTCCGTCCCGAGGGGGACTGTCCCGGGGTGGACCACCACGAGATCCTGCAAGTGCTGGCCCAACTGGTCGACAAATCCCTCCTGTTCACCGTCTCGACGCCCGACGGGAGTCGGCTGCGGATGCTGGAGACGGTGCGCGAATACGCGCTCGACCGGCTCCGGGCCGAAGGGAGGGCCGCCGAGGCGGAGGAACGCTTCATGGCATGGGCCCTGCGTTTCGTGCGCGAGTGCACCGACGCCAACGCACCCATCGAACAAGGCGAGTTGATCAGGCGGCACACCGCGGAGTCCGCCAACATCAGGGCCGCCTCGGACCTCATGATGGCCCGGTCGAGAACAACTCAGGCCCTGTCCCTGGAATCACGTCGGGGCAGCTACTGGATCATCAGCGGCCGCGAGGAAGAGGGGATCGACCGTCTCCAGCGCAGCGTGCGGGCCCTTGACGCGGCGGAGGGGCAACGGGCCGCCGCAGAGCCCACCGAAGAGGACGAGCAGGCACTCTTCTACGCCCTCGCGTGGCTTGTCTGGCTCAACCATGTCGTCGGGCGGTACGTGGAGGGCAGCCACGTCATCGATCGGTTCAAGGCGGCCTGGCGCCAGGCGAAGAACCCCGAACTCGCCGTCCTGGGACCCTGTTACGAACCGCTCCACGCCATGCTGACCGGACGGGACGACGTGGAGGAACTCTTCGTACGGGCCGAAAAGGGCGTCGCGGGCACCGAGTTCCACTGGGACCGGGCGATCCTCCTGACCAACTGGACGACGTACTGCCTCCAGGCCGGCGACATCGACGGCGCCCGCAGCCACGGCCGGGCCGCCGTCTCGGCGGCGATCGCCTCCGGCGACGACTTCGCCAGGGCGTGCACCCTCACGCTCCGGGGCGACGCGGACGAGAGCGCCGGTCTCCGCGACCGCGCCCGCGCGCACTGGACCGAGGCGGCGCGCATCCTCCGTTCCATCGGCGGGCGCGGCCAGTACGCGTACGCCGCACTCAGGATCGTGTGCCTGGACATCGCGGAGGGAGCCGTCGACACGGCCGAGAACCGGCTCACGGAAGTGATCCGGCTCGCGGACGAACTGAGCGCCGACGACCTACGAGCCGCGGCAGCCATCCTGCGCGGAACACTGGCGTTCTACGGCGGTCGTTTCTCGGACGCGCAGACGATCTTCGCCGACGTCTGGGACAGCCCTACGGCGCCGCTCGACCGCAGAGCGATGTCCGCCGTAGGCCTGGTGGCGGTGACGACGTTCGGCCCACCCACCCCCTCGGCGGCCGGCGACGCGCGGATCTGGATGGACCGCGCCGGCGAGGCGCTCGACCGGGTACGTGAGCCGCTGGCCCGTCGTGCGGTGGGCGCCCTGCTGGACAAGCTGGACGCCTACTTCAAGTCCGGTCCGAGCGGCGCGATCGGGGCGGACCATGTGCAGGCCTGGCTCTCCAACAACCCTTCCCTGCTTGCCGGTTTCACCGGAGTGCTGAATGGCCCGGGCCGGCATCGGTGATCCGCCAGGTCCGGTAGCCGCGCCGTACGCGTCATGCGTTCCGAGGCGACTTTGAGGTGGCCGATTCCTCGGCGAAACGGCGACACGGCGGGACCAGTCAGCCTGTTCCGGTGACGGCATGCCCTTGTGGGCTCTCGGGATGATCTCGCATTGCTGGCCGATTTCGACCCCCGCAATCGGTCTGGCAGGTCTGGCCGGTGGGTCGGGGTGCCCGGCGGTCGTACGAGCCGTGGCGCCACGGACCCGACGCGTTCCCGGCGGCGAGTGAACCGGGTCAGGGAGTGGCCCGTAGACGGCATGCGACGAGTCCTGCGAACGGCTCGTCCGAGGGCGGTTCGCCCCATCCGCCCCCACACGCCTTGTGTCTGTCCGCCGGCCGGCCCGGCCAAGGCTCCGTGACGGGTTCGTCTTCTGAGGCTTCTAAAGGAATGACATGTCGAGCAGTTCCGCAGATCAGACCCTGGCTGTCCGGGTCGTCGACAGCATGGAGCGGATGAGCGGGAGGCATCCCGGATACCGCCGGTCCAGTGCCCGGGGGGCCGGATTCCGGGCCACCTTCACGCCCAGCGGGGCCGCGGCCGCCCTGACCACGGCCGCTCACTTGCAGACGCGGCCGGTTCCGGCGACCGTGCGGTTCTCGAACTCCGAGGGAAATCCGCACACCGCCGACACCGCCCCGGTCACCCGCGGCATGGCCGTCCGCTTCCACCTGCACGACGGCGGTGACACCGACCTCGTCGCCCTCACCGTCCCCCGATTCGTCGCCTCGACGCCGAGGGAGTTCCTGGAGTTGACCGAGGCACTGCGCCCCGAACCCGTGACCCGTCAGCCCGACCCGGCCCGGGTGCACGCGTTCGTCGGTGCCCATCCCCATCTGGCGGAAGCCGTGGCGCAGCAGCCGCTCATACCTGGCAGTTACGCGTCCGCCGCCTACTGGGCCATCCATGCCTTCATCTGGGTCGACGCGGACGGCGGCAGGCGGCCCGTGCGGTACCGCTGGGAACCGGAGGCCGGACGCACCACCCTGACCGCCGACGAAGCGGCCACCCGCACCGCCCACTACCTGACCGACGAACTGCACCAACGCCTGGAACAGGCACCGGTGGCGTTCGACCTGCGCATCCAACTCGCCGAACCCGACGACCCCACCCACGACCCCAGCACCGTCTGGCCCGACCACCGCGAGGAGTTCACCGCCGGGCGACTGGAGATCACCGCACCCGCCGACGACCAGGACCCCTGGAACACGCAGGCCTTCAACCCCACCCGTGTCACCACCGGCATCCAGCTCTCCGACGACCCCGTCCTCGCCTTCCGGGCCCACGCCTACGCCGAGTCCCACCTCCGGCGCAGCCGCAACCGATGAGTGAACCTTCCTGACGCGCACACCGTTTGACGTTTGGCCAGCCCAACGCCCCCGCATCTGACGCCTGTTGGCCGAGCGGCTCGACGAGTGCTTCGGGGGCCCGATGAATGGATGGACTTGAACAGCAAGCAGACCAAGAGAACTCCGGGCCGGCAGGGCCTGTTGCGCGGCGCCACGGTGGCGTGTTGCGCGATGGCCCTCTCCACCGCGGGGGCGACAGCGGCGAGCGCCTCGATACCCACCGCGCGCACCACCGTGAACTACGTGGCGCTGGGCGACTCCTACGCCTCCGGCCCCGGCATCCCGACCCAGGTCGACGCCACGTGCGCGCGCTCCGACCAGAACTACCCGTCCCTCCTCGCGGCGGCGAGGAACTGGCAGTTGACCGACGTGAGTTGCTCGGGCGCGACCACGACGGCCCTGGCCGGAACCCAGGGTGCGCGGCCGCCGCAGCTGGACGCACTCGGCGCCGACACGGACGTGGTCACCCTCACCATCGGCGGCAACGACATCGGCTTCTCCGGCAACCTGGCCACCTGCGCCGGACTGACGTCCAAGGACCCGGCGGGCAACCCGTGCCAGACCTTCTTCACGAGCGATGGCACGGACCGGCTGGCGCAGCGCGTCGACGACACCGCTCCCAAGATCGCCGCCGCGCTGGACGCCGTACGGCAGCGGGCTCCGCACGCCAAGGTCCTGGTGGTCGGCTATCCCGACCTGTTCCCGGACGACGGGGTCGGCTGCACCAGTTCGGCCGTACCGCTCGCCGCCGGTGACTTCGCCTATCTGCGGGACACCGAGAAGAAGCTCAACGCGATGATCGCGGACCAGGCGTCGGCCAACGGCGCGCGCTACGTCGACACCTACACCCCGACGGTCGGACACGACATGTGCAAGCCGGCCGGCGAGCGCTGGATCGAACCCCTGGTCGCGGCGGCTCCGGCCGCACCCGCGCACCCCAACGCCCAGGGCCAGCAGGCCATGGCCGCCACGGTGGAGCGCGCCGCCCGCTGCGCCGGTCCAGGAAACACGCCTCGGCCATGACCGGTTCCTGCGGCCTGCCCGATCGGGCCGCAGGAGCGGGCTGAAAGGCCCCGTCGGGGGTACTCGGCTTTCTGCGGCACCCAAGGGGTGCCGCTCCCCGAGGGAAAGAGAAACCCGTGTACATAGGTCTGGGTACCGTCGTCGTCATCATTGTCATCGTCGCTGTCGTCATGATGCTGCGCCGCGGCTGACCCGTGCCCCTCGTACGGCACGGGCAGCACGGCCAGCCATAACCACAGCCCGCCCTGGATCCCCTTCTCCGGATCCCCGGGCGGGCATGGTCACGATCGCCGCCGGTGCAGATTCCGCTTCGCCCGGCCCACTAGACTCCGTCGAGTGGTGACGGCGGTTGACGGGTACGAGTTCGGGCTGCTGGGGCCACTGAGTGGCCGCCATGGCGTGCGTGTGCTGGATCTCGGCAGCCCATTGCAACGCGCGGTCCTGGTCCGGCTGCTGCTCGGCGACGGACGCCAGTGCGGCCTCGACCACCTCATCGACGCGCTGTGGGAAGAACCGCCCGGCAACGCGGCGCGCTCGGTGCAGACGTACGTCTACCGCATCCGCCTCTCCCTGGGTGAGGAACGTTCCCGACTGGAAACCACGCAGGGCGGATACCAGCTCGGCATCCCGGAACAGGCCGTCGACGCCCTGCGCTTCGAACGGCTCGTCCGCGACGGCGAGGAACTGCGGGCCGCACGGCAGATTGCCCCCGCCCTGCGCGCGTTCGACGCCGCGCTGGCCCTGTGGTCGGGGGAGCCGCTGTCGGGCGTACCCGGCCCCTACGCCCGCCGACACCGCGGACGGTTCGTCGATCTACGGCTCAACGCCCAGGTGGCGCAGCTGAGTTGCGCCGACGAACTGGGCGAGCACGCCCGCGTCGCGACGGAACTGATCTCCCTGATCGCCGACCATCCGCTCCGCGAGGACCTGTACGCGCTGCGCATGCGCGCGCTGTACCACGCCGGGCGGGCGGCGGAGGCCCTGGCGGTCTACGCCGCGGCCCGCGAGACCATGGTGGCCGAGCTGGGCATGGATCCGGGGCCGGAGCTGCGTGAGTTGCAGACCCGCATCCTCAGCGGCGCAGAGCCCGACACCGTCGAGCCGGGTATCGGGGGACAACTCGCCGC
The DNA here is from genome assembly GCF_048158785.1 of Streptomyces colwelliae. Classification (NCBI taxonomy): domain Bacteria; kingdom Bacillati; phylum Actinomycetota; class Actinomycetes; order Kitasatosporales; family Streptomycetaceae; genus Streptomyces; species Streptomyces colwelliae. The sequence goes on from NZ_JBLTJC010000079.1 coordinate 17,184, forward strand.
TGCCGCACCGTCGTTCGGTGCCACTGCCTCGATCAGTCCTACGACGTCCGCTGGCGCCCTCGGTGCCCCCGGTGACATCGCTACGCGGTCGGGCGGCCAGGGGCAGGGAGAGGGGCAGCCCATCGACTCGGGCGCCGGTCCTGAAGCCGACCGGTCGGCGATCACGCGGGTCGAGGAGGTCTCCGTCCGGGTCCGCCCGCAGCAACTGCCTCCGGCGCCGGGCGACTTCGTAGGGCGGGAGCGGTTGTGGGAGCGGCTTCGGCTCGCGTTGCGGCCCAGCGGGGAAGCGGTCGCGCTCGCGGTGCTCAGCGGTATCGGCGGTGTGGGGAAGACTGCGCTCGCGCTGCGCGTCGCCCACGGCATCCGGGGCGACTATCCGGACGGGCAGCTCTATGTGGACCTGCGGGGTGACGGCGGTCAACCCGCCGACCCCGCCGATGTGTTGGTCGACTTCCTCCTCGCGCTCGGCATGCCCGCCGCCGACATCCCGGCGACGCCCACCGCCCGCGCCGGGGCCTATCGCACCCTGACCGCCGACCGCCGGATTCTGGTGCTCCTGGACAACGCGTCCGACACCGCCCAGGTGACCCCGCTGCTCCCGGGCACACCCGGCAACGCCGCGCTGATCACGACCCGGCACCGGTCGCTCGTACCGCCGGGCGCGACGCGTTTCGAGGTACCGGTGCCCGATCAGCGGGAGGCGGTGGCCATGCTGGGCCGGTTCACCGGCGACGCCGAGATCGCGGCCGCTCCGGAACTCGCGCTGGAACTGGTGCACGCGTGCGGGCAGTTGCCGTTGGCGCTGCGCATCATCGGTGCCCGTACGGCGGCTCGTCCCGGACGCGGGCTCGGCGCGCAGTTGGAGCGCCTGCGCGCCGAGGAGCGCCGGCTCGACGAACTGCGGGCCGGTGACCTGTCGGTGGAGGCCACCTTCCAGGTCGGATACCGGGCTCTCGCCGCCGACCGGGCCCGGGCGATGCGCCGGTGCGCACTGCTCGACGCCGCCGACTTCCCGGTCGCGGTCGCGGCGGTCCTGCTCGACCAGCCGGAACCGGAGACCGAGGAGCAGCTCGAGCACCTGGTGGAGGCCGGTCTGCTCGAACCGCACTCGGCGGACCGCTACCGATTCCACGATCTGGTACGGGCGTTCGCCGCGCGCCGTGCCGATCGCGAGGATCCCGTCGCGGACCGCGAGGCGGCGCTGGTGCGGCTGACGATGTTCCTCCAGGCCACCCTGTTCCAGGCGATGAGCGCGACCGAGGAGGCCGGCTCGCTCAGTACCCATCTCTTCTCCGTGCCGCTGACCGGACTGCGGTTCGCCGACGCCGAGGAGGCCCGTACCTGGCTGCTGGCCGAGCACACGCTCCTGGTCTCGGTGTTCTCCCGGGTGCTGCGGGACGTCCCGGACGCCGTGAGGATCGTCGTCGCCGCGCTGTCGGTGATCGCGTCGAGCGGGCTGTTCGCCGGACCCGCGCATCAGCGGGAACTGGAACGCGTCACGGACCACGCGGTCGTCGCGGCCGACCTGGGCGACGACCTGGCGCCGCGGGCGCAGACCCGGCACATCCGGGCCTGGCTCTCCTTCATCCGCGGCGATCTGACGGCGGCGGAAACCGATCTGCGCGAGGCGATCCGGCGTGCGCGCGCCGTCGACGAGCGGGTGACGCTCTTCATGTCCGCCCGGCTCCTGTCGGTCGTCCTGGCGGACCGGGGGCGGACCGCGGAGGCCGTCGGGTTCTTCGGCGAGTCGGAGGCCGTCGCCGGCGCGGAGGACGATCCGAACAGCCCGGCCTACTTCCTCCAGGAGGTGGCCCGCCTGTTCACGGCACTGAGCTCGGACCGGGCCGAGGTGGACATCGCCGCGGCCCAGCATGTGTACGAGGTGAGCGACCGCCTGCGACGGGAAGCCGCGCGGCGCTGAGCCTGTTCGGCCGGGGAGTCGGCCGCGCTTTCACGCGCCGTCGACCGGATGTCGATCGGTGTCCGGAACGGTGATCCGAGAACGGGTCGCAGCCGTAGGGAATCCGTACGTCCTTCCGCTGCCTCGGCATCTCCTCGAACACGAACAGGTGACAGACATGCTCAAGATCGGTCTGGGCTCTCCCCAGTACGGATTGTTCACCGACCCCTCAACCATCTCCGCGTTCGCCACCGCGGTCGAAGCGATCGGCTTCGACAGCCTGTGGGTGGGCGACCGCGCCCTGGTACCGACGCAACCCCGTGACCAGTACCCCGGCGGTGGCCCCGTACCGGAGGAGTACCGCACCTTCCTGGACCCCATCGCCACGCTGTCCTTCCTGGCCCACGCCACCCGACGGCTGCGCCTGGGGACCAGCACACTGAACGCGCCCTTCTACTCCCCGCTGCTGCTGGCCCGTTCACTGACGTCCGTCGACATCCTCAGCGGGGGGCGGCTCGACATCGGGTTCGGGCTCGGCTGGTCGTCCGACGAGTACGAGGCCATCGGTGTGCCGTGGCGGGGGCGCGGGGCCCGGCTGGAAGAGATCCTGGACGTCCTCGAACACGTCTGGTCCGGTTCGTCCGCCGAGCACAAGGGCGCCCTGTGGACGATCCCGAGCGCGCACATCGAGACGCTCCCCGTACAGCGCCCCCGCCCGCCGGTGCTCCTGGGCGGTTTCACTCCGGCCACCCTGGAACGCATCGGCCGTCGCGCCGACGGCTGGGCCGGAGTGGCGCTTCCGGTGCCTCAACTGGCCTACGTCATCAGCCAGATCCGCCAGTTCGCGGAGGCCAACGGACGTGACCCCGACGCCCTGCGCACCGTGGTCCGGGTGAACCCCGTGGTGACGGCCGAGGCCGCACCGGGCGACGCCGTACCGCACCGGGGAACGGTCGTACAGGTCTCGGACTACCTGCTCGCCGCGCATGCGGCCGGGGCCGACGAGGTCCTCATCGACCTGCAACAGACCGCGCGGAGCGCGGAAGAGCTGACGGACCTCGCACACCGTTTCCACGACCAGCTGAGCAAGGGCTAGGGAGCACCGTGTCCGACATAGTCACCGCGAAGCCGGATGTCCACGACATGGTGGTGGTGCACCGCACATTCCGTCAGTCATGCGCGGAACTGCCGGAGTTGGTGCGCGGACTGCGGCCCGGCGACACCGCGCGGGCCCAACTGGTCGTCGACGCCGTGCGGTTCATGCTCATGGGGCTGGAAGCCCACCACGTCAGCGAGGACGAATTCCTCTGGCCCCGGCTCGCGGCACGGGCGGCGGTGCGGGCCGACGCGGTCACGCGCATGGAGGAACAGCACCACCGCCTGGAAGAGCTGGTCACAGAGGTGAGCGGGGCACTGGACGGGCTGGCCGCCGATCCCCGGCCGCCCGTCTGTGAGCAGGTGGCGGCTCAACTCACCGAATTGGGCTCGGCGTTGAACGCGCACATGGACGAGGAGGAGACCACCATCCTGCCGTTGGCCGCCGAATGTCTGAGCGTCGCCGAATGGGAGGAACTCGGCGAGATCAGCCTGGCGAAGCTGGAGAAGAAGCACCTGCTGCGCGCCTTCAGCGCGTTGATGGCGGTAGCGACTCCGGAAGAGCAGCGGGCGATCCTCACCAAGGCGCCACTGCCCGCCCGCATCCTGTGGCGCCTCACAGGCCGCCGCTCGCACGCCCGTTGGGAGGCCCGCCTGCGCGGGGCGTGAGCCTACGGCGCGGTCGTGGAGGGACCCGCGCTGCGGGGCGGATCCGTCGGTGAGGTGTCCGCCGAGCTGTGGTCGGGGGAGAACCAGGCCAGCCCGATCAGCAGCGCCCCGAGGAAGATCAGCACGGCGGCGACGGTGCCCACCGTCTTCGACCGGCGTACGGCGACGCCGCGGCCTCCCGTTCGTTGCCGGCGCCGCGTTCCGTGGGCCGGAGCGGTACTGCCGCTGCCGGCGGCGGACGGGAAGGCGTACGTGGTCACGGACCCGGAGCCGGGGAGGGAGCGGGAGCCAGGGGCGGAGCGCGGGGCCGCGTTCCGCCTGGGCTCCGCCACCGGATCCCAGGCGGCCACGCGTGGTTCCGGCTCGGGGCGCGGCTCGGCTGCCGGGAGGGGCTCGGGACGCCCTCTCCAGGCACCGGAGGCGAACCAGTCGGCCACCTGGCGCGCCGTAGGACGGTCCTCGGGGCGCTTGGCGAGGAGACCGAGTAAATAGTTCTCGAAGGCGGGCGGGAGTCCGACGCCGAGCTCCCGTGGCGGCACCGGGGGCGTGTCGAGGTGGTGGTGGAGGACCGCGATGGGGCTGCCGGCGCGGAACGGCGGCTGTCCGGTGAGGAGTTGGTAGAGCACGCAGCCGAGCGAGTAGACGTCGGACGGCGGCCCGGCGGGCTGGCCCAGGGCGCGCTCGGGGGCGATGTACAGGCTGGTCCCGACGATCTGGCCGGTCGCGGTGAGCGCGCCGCTCGGGTCGTTCATGAAGTGGGCGATGCCGAAGTCGGCGATCTTCACGGACCCGTCGGCGTCGAGGAGAAGATTGCCGGGCTTGATGTCCCGGTGCACGATGCCCTGCTCGTGCGCCGCGCTGAGCCCCGCGGCCGACTGGGCGGCGATGTGGGCCACGTGCTCGGCCGGCAGTGAGCCGGCCTGGGCGAGCACGTGGGAGAGGCTGTCTCCCCCGACGAGCTCCATCACCAGGTAGAGACGGCCCTCCTGTTCACCGAAGTCGTGGACGCCGACCACATGGGGGTGGCTGAGCCGGCCCGCGGTCTGGGCCTCCAGGCGGAAGCGGGCGGTGGCGGTGGGCTCGGAGTTCTGGGAGTGCAGGAGCTTGACGGCCACCGGTCGGCCGCCCATCTCGTCGTACGCCTGCCAGACCTCGCCCATCGCGCCGCGTCCGATGGTGGTGTTCAGCCGGTACCGGCCCGCTATCAGCACCTGTTGCTTCATCCTCACGCAGTGGAACGACTCGACTGCTGCAAGCCATGTCCCTTTGAGGGAAGGGGTGTTGGTGGGGTGGCGCAGCTGTCACAGCCTACTGGCGGACCGGCGGCGGCCGACCGCCATACCGCCGAGCTGCTGCTCGGCAATTGTTCGGCCGCGACGACCTTGACAACCGCGCCCGTATGTCTGGGCGGCACTGTCCTCGGCGGCGGGCGTCCCCGGGGTCCGCTGGTAAAATGGGTGAACGCTTCGACGCTGCCGGGGTCCGTACCGAGGGGGTACGGACCCCGGTGCCGTTGCGGGCATCGGACTCAGGAAGGTTCCCCATGAACGCGAAGCCGCCGGCTGCTTCCTTCGGCGCGCTCGGGCTGCCGTCCGGGCTGGTCGAGACGTTGACCGGTCTCGGCGTGACGGAGCCGTTCCCGATCCAGGCGGCGACGCTGCCCGACGCGCTGGCCGGGCGCGATGTGCTCGGCCGGGCACGGACCGGTTCCGGCAAGACGCTGGCCTTCGGTCTTGCGCTGCTGGTGCGGATCTCGGGCCGGCGCGCGGAGTCGAAGCGGCCGCTCGCCCTGGTCCTGGTGCCGACCCGCGAGCTCGCCCAGCAGGTCAGCGACGCGCTGGAGCCGTACGCGCAGACGCTGGGGGTGCGGCTGGCGACGGTGGTCGGCGGGCTGTCGATCAACCGGCAGCAGGCGCTGCTGCGGACCGGCGTCGAGGTGGTCGTCGCGACGCCGGGGCGGCTGACCGACCTGGTGTCCCGCCGGGACTGCCTCCTGAACCACGTGCGGATCACCGTCCTGGACGAGGCGGACCAGATGTGCGACCTGGGGTTCCTGCCGCAGGTCTCGGAGATCCTGGGGCAGATCCCCGCCGACGGGCAGCGGCTGCTGTTCTCGGCCACGCTCGACCGCGACGTCGACCAGCTGGTCAAGGACCATCTCCACGACCCGGTTCACGCGTCGGTAGACCGGGCGTCGGGCTCGGTCACGACGATGGAACACCATGTGTTGAACATCCATGCCGCGGACAAGTACGCGACGGCGACCGAGATCGCCGCCCGGGACGGCCGGGTGCTGATGTTCCTCGACACCAAGGCCGCCGTCGACCAGTTCACCCGTCACCTGCGGGCCAGCGGGGTACGGGCGTCCGCCCTGCACAGCGGCAAGTCGCAGCCCCAACGCACGCACACCCTCGGCCAGTTCAAGGACGGCGAGATCACCGTCCTTGTGGCCACCAACGTCGCCGCACGGGGCATCCACATCGACGCCCTCGACCTCGTCGTCAACGTCGACCCGCCCGCCGACGCCAAGGATTACCTGCACCGGAGCGGGCGTACGGCGCGCGCCGGCGAGTCCGGGCGCGTGGTCACCCTGGTCACCCCGAACCAGCGGCGCGACGTGAACCGGATGATGTCCGACGCCGGTATCCGGCCGATCGTCACCCAGGTCCGCTCCGGCGAGGAGAAACTGACCGCCATCACCGGCGCCAAACGCCCGCCGACCGGGACGAAGACCAGCGGCGGCAACGCCCCCTTCCGCGGCATCGGCACCCGCCCGGGCCGGGCGGGCAAGGAGACCCGGAAGACCGCCGAGGCCCGCAAGGCGGCGGAGGCCCGCGCGGCGGCGAGGGTCCGCAAGAGCCGCTGATCCATGGGGAGTTCGCTCCTGCTGGACTACGACTCCTTCAGGGAAGCGTCATGTGCGGCCAGGGAAGTGTCATGTGCGGCGGCATCGCCATCCGAACCGGCACGCCCGCGGAGCGTGACGAGAGCCAGCACCGCGGAACACAGCGCGGCCGTACCGCAGACCACGAAGCCGATCGAGTAGCCGTGCCCGAGGGCGTCCAGGGCGAGCGGATGCAGGTCGGCCAGCTTCGGCGAGGCCTCCGCGGCGCCGTTCACCGCGAGGGGGCCGCCTTCTTCGAGTACGGCCGTGCCCGCGCCCTTCAGTGCCTGTGGCAGGGCGGAGTCGTGCAGCGAGTCGGAGAAGCTGCCGGCCGCGCGGCTCAGGGCGACCGCGCCGATGACGGCCGGGCCGAGGGTGAAGCCGAAGTCCCGGAGCAGGTTGGTGGTGGCGCTCGCCATGCCGGCCAGGTGCGTCGGCACGGTGTTGACGGCTGTCGCCGTGATCGAGGTGACGGTGACCGAGAAGCCCAGGCCGACCAGACCGAGCGGCACGATCAGCGAGGTGAAGGCGGTGTCGGTGATCGGCAGCGTGGCCGCCCAGTAGTCGCCCGCCGCGATCAACAGCAGCCCCGAGCCCAGCAGTAGACCCGGCGCGACCGCTCGCAGCAGCCGTTCGGTCACGGGCAGCATCGCCAGGGTGATGCCGTTGAGGAGGACGAAGGCCAGGCCCGTCCGCATCGGCGCCTGGTCCTGGACCGGGCCGAGCCGGATGCTGACGGAGTAGGCGGTGCCGAGGAAGGCGAACATGCCCACCACGGCCACGACCGAGGCCACCGCGAAGGCGCGGTTGCTGAACAGGTCGAGGCGCAGCAGCGGGGACTTGGCGTGTTTCTCGGCCAGGACGAAGGCGGCGAGGAACACGGCCGCCAGGACGAAGGCGATGACGATCGAGGGCGAGGCCCAGCCGTCCGTCGGGCCCTGGATGATGGCGTAGAGGAGGGCGAACAGGCCCAGGCCGATGGTCACCTGTCCCGCTATGTCGAGCGAACGGCCCTCGGGCGCGCTGGAGTTGACCACGAACAGGGCGCTCACCACGACGCTCGCCACGGCTACGGCGGTGACCACGACGAACGACCAGCGCCACGAGCCGTAGGTGGCGGTGACGCCGCCGAGCAGCGGGGCGATGAACCCGCCGGTGGAGAGCAGGGCCGCCCACATCGCGATGACCCGGGCGCGCTGTGCGGGCGAGGTGGTGCCGGCGGCCAGGATGGCCAGCGAGGTCGGGAACAGGGCGGCGGCGCCGAGGCCCGCGAGGGCCTGCCCGGCCCAGAGCTGGTGGACGCCGGAGGCGGTGGCGCTGACCAACTCGCCCACCGCCAGCAGCGCGGCCCCGCCGACCAGTAGCCGCTTACGGCCGAAGAGGTCGCCGAGCAGGCCGAAGGTCAGCTCCAGGACGGCGACCGGGAGCAGGAACGCGTCGGAGATCCAGGTGAGTTGGGAGCCCACCGGGTGCAGGTCGGACTGGAACAACCCGTTGAGCGTGGCCGGTATGGCCAGGCCTATCTGGGCGAGGCAGACGGCGAGGAGACCGGCGACCAGGGTGCCGGTGGTCAGACCGGGGCCGGTGGCGGACCTGGTGGAGGGTTCGGTCGTCATTGACACGGAGGGCTCCTGTGGCGCGCGGGCTTGGACGGTGGAGAGGGTGCTTCTGGATCAGCGGGTACCGGTCAGGCGGCTCGGCCGGTAGTCGGTGAAGGCGGCGCCGTCGAGGCCCAACTCGTCCGCGCCGCGCTGGAGTTGGGCGGCCGTGGCGGAGTCGCCCCAGTGCCGGGTGTCCAACCGGTGTTCCACGGCGTGCAGGCCGGCGACGACTTCGGCGGTGGTGAAGTTGCAGTGGCTCTGGCGGGACACGTAGGCCTGTCGCAGGAGTGGGGCGTCTCCGGCCGCGCGCACCCGCCCGGCGAACGCCGACTCCTGTTCCACGGGCACCAGTTGGTCGGCGGTGGTGTGGAGGTCCAGCAGCGGAACGGCCAGTCCCTGTCCGGCGGTCGAGGTGTGCTTCAGCCGGGCCACCGCGGCCGGGTCGGCGGTGATGTCCGCACCGCTGGTGAGCCGGTTCAGATCGGTGCGCAGGTCGAGCCCCGCGTCACGGTAGAGCGCCTCGACCTGCTTGGCGTGGGCGGACTCGCGCAGCAGCCCGGCGTAGTCGACGCCCTTGTTCCACGACGTGTTGCCGCCCGCGGACTGCTCCACCGACCAGCGCGCCGGGATGATGAAGCTGAGCAGGCCCTGCGCCAGCCATGCGTACTGCTGCTGCTCCTGGCCCGCGAAGTCGTCGCGCGCGGGCGGCAGTTGGCCCGGGGCCCAGTCGGCCAGATTGAGATAGGCGGCGGCCAGGGCGATCCGGGCGCGTCCGGCCGGGGTCTGCTGTGCCGTCTCCACGGCCGTCGTGAGCCGGCCGGCGAGGGCGGCGCCGTCGGCCTGGTCGTCGAGGTTCACCAGGGCGTCGGCGTCGGCGGGATCGAAGAACGTGGCCAGCGTGTACTCGGCGTCCAGTTGGTAGTTGTCCAGATCGACACCGCCCGCGACCAGGCCGCACAGGCCGAGCGCGCCGTCGACGCGGCCCGCGCCGTCCCGGGCGATCTGCGCGTTGACGAGGCCGCCCATGGACTGGCCCACCGAGATGACCCGGGTCGGTGTGCCGACCTGCCGGCGGAAGGCGGTGAGGGTGGCGAACTGATCCCGCTCGGCTGAATCGAGCGCCCACATCGAGCCGTTGGGGTCGTAGGAGGACCCGGCGAGGGCGTAACCGGCGTCCAGCAGGGCCTTGCTCACGGCGGGCGACGGGGCGTCGGCGGCGGTGGTCGGTCCGAAGCCGTGGCTGAACAGCAGCAGGGTGCCGTTCCACTGCTCGGGTGTGTCCGCGATCCAGGTGGCACCGTCGGTCAGCGTGCCGGAGTAGTGGCCCGCGGTGGTGGCCTGGGCGCCGGTCGCCGGACCGATCAGGGCAGTCGCGAGGGCGGTCGCGCAGGCGGCGGCGAGGGTCGAGAAACGGGGTCGGGACATGACGGCGGCTCCGCGAGTCGAGTGGGGACCGATAGGGGGAGCGTGCTGGGCGTGCGAGCGGGGTGAGCGCGAGCGGGGTGATCGCGAATGGGGCGAGCACGAGTTGGAAGAGCGGTGCGAATGTAGGGCTCTTTTTTCATGGCCGTCAATAGAGTGACCAATAATGAGGCGGACGAATCCGCGTGAGGGCGTGCGGGGACGCGCGAGGGCCGGGTGCGGACGGGAGGGGCTCCGCGCGCGGCGCGGATCAGTCGAGCGTCAGGGTGTCCAACAGGCGGGTGGCCGCGCGGGCCGCCGGGCGCTCCCAGCGGCTGGCCAGCCCGCGGAAGACCGTCTCCGCCTGGGCGGCCGGCCAGTCTCCGGGGAGGTGCTCGGCGGGCAGATGCGGGTCCCGTCGTACGAGATCCAACCAGTCGGTGTGCAGCAGGAGTTGGCCCGCGAGGTCGTCGCCCGAGGCTGCCGCGGGCAGCGGGTCGGTGCGGTCCCAGCGGTCCAGGAACGCCCGGTACCGTGCGCCGATGGCCGGCACGTCGAAGGCCTGCTCCAGCACCTCGCGGACGTCGGTCGGCGACTCCACCTCCGCGCGGAACACCCGCAGATACGGTTCCAGGCCGAGCCCGGCCACCATCTCGCGGACGTCGACGGGCGCCGGGGCCACCCACAGGCCGTTCTGAAGGGGGCCGAAGCCCGCCCAGATCAGGCGGGAGCGCAGATCGTGCCGTTCGCGGCTCCACGCCTCGGGAAGCGAGAAGCCCACCATCGTCCAGCGCCCGTCCCAGTCCCGGTTCACCGCGCCGGTCCGCCAGATGCGGTCCCTGCCGTCCGTCAGCACCTGGACGGCGTGCGGCGTCAGCGCGAAGTACGTCTTGCGGCCCTGGCGGCGACGCTCCAGCAGATCGCGTTTGACCATGCGGTTCAGGGTGGTCCGCACGGCCTCCTCGGTACTCCCCACCCTCCCGAGCGCGGCGATCACACTGCCCGACGACACGGCGACGGGCCGCCCCAGCACGTGAGCGCCGAAGAAGGTCAGCATCAGGGACTGGGTGCGCGGCTCGGGCCCGCTCTCGGCGGCGGGTCCGGCGGCGACGTCGACACTGGTCACGGGCACAGCGTAGGCCCGGCGCGGGCGTGCGGAGCCTCTGTTCCGTGAACTGTGTCGCGTCTGTAACGGCAATCGAATATCAGCCGAAGGTTGGGGGCGGGGAGGCAGGTACCTCGTGCGCGGGAGCCGCTGTGCCGGGAACCCGCCCCGGGGCCGCCTTGGTCCGGCGGGTGCGTTGGTCGGCGAGTACCGCAGTTCCGATCACGTGGTGGACCACTTGAGGTAGGCGGCGGTCTCGTGGAATCCCAGACTGCGGTAGAAGCCGGCCGCCCTGCGGGTCGGCACGGTCACCTCGACGTCCTTCGCGGCGCGGGCCCTTGTCTGCGCGGCGCGGATCAGCGCGGAGCCCGTACCCCGGCCGCGTACGGACGCGTCGACGGTGAGTTCCAGCAGCTCGAGGACCGTTCCGCCGGCGAAGAGGGTGGGCAGGCGCAGCGCGAGGAGGTAACCGATCACGCGCGAGTCCTGCTCGGCGACCAGGAACTCGGCTCTGCCGTCCGCGGCGGCCTCGATGATCCGGGGGAACGTGACCTCGTCGAAGACCGCGCGGTCGGGCCGGTGGCTCGTCACGAATCCGGTCAGGAGACGGTAGACGGCGGTGGCGTCCGAGGCTGTCGTGTCGCGGATGGTCACGTCGGCTCGTCCGTTCAGAAGGCGAACGCCTCCGTCAGGCGCAGGTTGTATCCGTCCTCTTCCATCAGGACGACCGTGACGCCGAACGGGGAGGGGTGGTCCAGTTCGAGGGGAGTGAAGGCGTAGTCGACCGCCGCCTGGACAGGGGGCACCAGTTCGGCGTCGGGCTGGGGAGTCGGGGCCGGCTGCCAGTGGGGTTCGATCGACGGTGAGCCCTCGGGGGTGTCGGCCAAGGTGCCCTCGGTGTACGGGAATTGGTGGAGCGTGTGGCCGTCCTTCGTGGCGTGCACCATGTTGAGACAGGGGGACGGGCCGTCGGCGGGGAGTTCGCAGGTGGTGGCCACGTCCTGGGTCTCCCAGGCGAGCACGATCTCGTCGGCGTTCGCCGCCGCGGCGATGTTGGACAGCGAGGCGATCGCCGTGAGCGCGTCCTTGCCGGACGTGACCGGGCGCAGCCAGATCAGGCCGACCAACTCGCCGCGCACCAGCGGCATGATGACCGGGCGGGGGACGGCGCCCTCGCTGAGACCCGCGACGTACGCGCTCTTCATCGACTCCGTCAGCGCGTCGAACGTACGCGTGTCCATGAACTCCCCATCCGCAGCGGCTGTGTGGCGTTCCATTCTGCCCTTGTCGCCGAGTGCGCGAGGCCGCTCCTGGGAGTGAAAGAGGCCCCGGCTGGACGGGGGAGACCAGCCGGGGCCGTACGTGGTGGCGTGCGGAGGGCGGTCGCCTCTCGGCGAGGGGCTCCATGGGGCTTCAGCCGGACGATCGTCCCCATGGGCTATAGGTGAGGCCCGGGGACACTGTCCCCTCCGCAGCCACGTACAGAAGAACGGGCAACCCGGCCCAGTTGTTCCCGCCCACGCCCCGGAGGTGACTGTGAGCTGCGGAACACCTCTGGACAACACCCGCTGCGGAACACCCCCTGCGGAACATCCCTTACGCGGGGCTTCAGTTGAGGTAGTCGGCGATCAGCGTCGCGAACTCGTCGGGGGTGGTGAGGCGGACACCGAGGGATTCGGCCTTGGCCCGCTTGGATCCCGCGTTCTCGCCGGCCACGACCAGGGTGGTCTTCTTGGAGACGCTGGAGGAGGAACGGCCACCGGCGCGCTCGACGAGTTCGTTCATCTGGTTGCGGCTGAGCTTCTCCAGGGGGCCGGTCATCGCGCCGGTGACGACCACCGTCATCCCGGACAGCGGCCCGTCGTCGGCGGTGGCCCCGGCTTCCGTGCCGTCGGCCGCGGCGTCGTCCGTCGTGGGCGCGGGCGGCGTCGCGCCCGGCTCGGTCATGTTGACCCCGGCGGCGGCGAGTTTGTCGATCAGCGGGGCCAGTTCGACGAGTTCGGCGACGATCGAGGGGGCCTTCTCCGTGCCGATGCCCTCGACCCGCTGCATCGATTCCGCGTCGGCGGCCCGGATGTCGTCCATGGTCGCGAAGAAGCGCGCGATACGACGGGACATGGAGCGGCCGGTGCCGCGCACCCCGAGCGCGCACAACACCCGTGACAGGGGCTGCCCCTTGGCCGTGTCGATCGCGGCGAGGAGGTTGTCGGTGCTGGTGTCGCCCATCCGCTCCAGCCCCAGGAGCTGCTCGCGGGTGAGGGCGAACAGGTCGGCGAGATCGGCGACCAGACCGGCGTCGACGAGCTGGACGACGCGGGTGTGACCCAGGCCCTCGATGTCGAGCTGGTCGCGGCCCGTGGCGTAGGAGAGGGCGGCGACCAGGTGGCAGTTGCGGCCCTGTTCGCAGCGCCAGCGCAGTTCGCTGGTGTCGATGCCGGAACCGCAGCGCGGGCACACCTCCGGGAACACGATCGGCTGTTCCTCGCCGGTACGCAGATGCGCCACCGGGGCCTCGATGCGGGGGATCACGTCGCCCGCGCGGTGGACCATGACATGGTCGCCCAGGCGCAGGTCGCGGCGGGTGATGTCGCCCGGGTTGTGGAGGGTGGCGTAGGTGATGGTGGCGCCGTCGATCTCGACCGGCTCCAGGACCGCGCGCGGGGCGATGATGCCGGTGCGGCCCACGTTCCACTCCACCTCCAGCAGCCGGGTGATCTTCTCCACGGCGGGCAGCTTGTAGGCGATCGCCCAGCGCGGGGCCCGCGATCCCGACCCGGCGGCCCGCTGGTCGGCGGCGAGGTCGGCCTTGATGACGATCCCGTCGATCCCGAACGGCAGTTGGGCCCGCAGCGCCGCGATCTCCTGGACCCGGGCCAGCACCTCCTCGACCGTGTCGGCGGTGATGCCGGGCACGTCGGTGGTGGCCGTGGTGTTGACCCCGTAGGCGGCGGCCTGGGTCATGAGGTCGCTGTGCGCGAGCTCGGCCAGCCGTGCCGCCAGCTCGGTCCCGGTGTCGGCGAGGGGCAGCAGGCCGTAGCCGAAGAACGTCATCGGGACCGTATAAGCGCGCTCCTTGGCACGCAGCGTGCCCGCGGAGGCGCCACGCGGGTTGGCGAACGGCTGGCCGCCGTGCGCGGTGCGGACCTCGTTGCCGTGCTCGAACTGGGCGGTGGTCATGAGGACTTCGCCCCGTACTTCCACGGTGACCGGCTCGGCCAGCTCCTGCGGCAGGCCCTCGATGGTGCCGATCGCGTGGGAGACGTCCTCCCCGGCCGTGCCGTCGCCGCGGGTGATGAGCCGGGTGAGGCGGCCGCGCGTGTACCGGGCGGCGATCGCCAGGCCGTCCAGCTTCGGCTCCACGCTGAACCGCGTGACCTCGTGGTCGATTCTTCGGGCCACCGACGCGGTCCAGGTGGTGAACTCCTCCGGCGAGAACACGTTGTCCAGGCTCAGCATCGCCACCGTGTGCGGGACATCGCCCTCGACCGCGCCGCCCGCCACCTTCCCGGTCGGGGAATCGGGCAGCACCTGATCGGGATTCTCGGCCTCCCAGGCGGCGATGCCGCGCACCAGCCGGTCGTAGGAGTCGTCGTCCAGCGCGGAGGTGCCGCCGGCGTAGTAGGCGGCCGACGCCTTCACCGCGTCCTCGACCGCCTGCGCGTAGGCGGCGGCATCCACGATCACAGCTGTAGGAGTTGTCATGACTCTCATCCTGCCTCCCACCACTGACAATGCCCCCGGGCCGAACGCGGCGCGGCCTCCCCCGTCAGTCCTCCGGCTCGGAAGCGCGTTGCAGGTCGGCGCGGCCCTCGGCGGCGCGGATGAAGCGGGTCATGCCGAACTGGTTTGTTCCGGGGGCGTCTTGAGGGGTGCCGGGTGCGGATTCGGATGAGCGGGGAGCGGTCGGCAGGACGTACGGGCGGCGGAGCACCTCGTCGAGGATGATGACCGTCTCCGTCGCGCGGACCGCGGGAATCATGGAAAGCCGGTCGGTGACCAGGCGGTGGACTGCGGTGACGTCGGCCACCCGGATCTGGATCATGGCGTCGTGCTCGCCGGTGGTGACTGCGCAGTACTCCACCTCGGGCATCTGGGCGAGCGCCGTGCGGAACTGCTTCCACAGCTCCTGGCGGACCGTGACGAAGATCAGGGCGCAGATCTCCAGACCGACCCGGTTGTGGTCGACGCGGGCGCTGAAGCCGTTGATCACGCCGTCGGCGCGGAGGGCTTCGAGGCGGGTGTAGGCGTTGGCGCGGGAGACGCCGACGCGTTCCGCGAGGGCCGCTACGGAGATGCGGCCCTGGTTGCGCAGCACGTCGAGGATCTTGAAATGCACCGAATCCAGGGCAAGACCGATGCCGATCCGTCCAGAGCGGCGCTCGCCCGGGGTCTCCGGGGTCGACAGATCTTCCATGTTCGCGCCTCTCCGTTGCATTTCGTCTCGCGCTGGTCCCGTCCGCCGAGAGTCCTGGTTAGTTTCAGCCAACCCTAACGGCGAATCGTCCAGGTCCCCTCCCGGCATCCGCCCGGTCCCGCACGGCCTTCTTCCGCTCCGCTCTGCTCTGTCTTGCCCACGGAGGCACGCATGCCCAGATTCAGTGCCGGGTCGTACCCGGTGGCACTCCCTCTCGTCGCGGTCGCGGCGCTCGCCCTGAGCGCCTGCTCCGGCGGTACGGGCGCCACCGGGTCCTCGGCCGGCAAGACCCTGGTCGTCGACACGTCGTTCAACCTGAAGACCGCCGACCCGGGCCGTGAGTTCGAGCCGACCGGGCAGATCGTGGACAAGGCGCTGTACGAGACGCTGCTGTCCTTCAAGGGCTCCGACGTCACCAAGCCGGTGCCGGGACTGGCCTCCTCGTACGAGCAGTCCGCGGACGGCAAGACGCTCACTCTGCACCTGCGCGCGGGCGCGAAGTTCGCGGACGGCAGCGCGGTCACCGCCGACGATGTCGTCTTCTCGCTGAACCGGGTGATCGCGCTCAAGGGCAACCCGTCGTTCCTGCTCGACGGCGTCACGGTCACGAAGACGGACGCCGCCACCGTCACCCTGACCTCGAAGAAGGCGAACCCGGCGCTGCCCTTCATCCTCCCCAACCCCGCGCTCGGCATCCTCAGCGCGAAGACGGTCCAGGCCCACGGCGGCTCGGCGACCTCGACGGACGGGGCGGAGAAGTACCTCAACACCGCGTCGGCGGGCTCCGGCCCGTACACGCTCACCTCGTTCAACACGAACACCCAGGTCGTCCTGACCAAGAACCCCAAGTACACCGGTTCCGACAAGCCGACCTACGACAAGATCGTCCTGCGCAACGTCCAGGCCCCCACCCAGAAGCTGAACGTCCAACGCGGCGACAGTCAGATCGCCCTCGACCTGACCTCCGACCAGGTCAGTGGGCTCGGCGGCGGGCTCAAGGTGGACAGCGGGGCGTCCTCGGACGTGATCTTCCTGCTGCTCAACCGGAACACCAAGGTCAGCAGTACGACGGCCAACGCGAAGTTCGCGGAGGCGGTGCGCAAGGGCATCGACTACAAGAGCCTGCTCTCGCTCGCCGGCACCGGGTCCGTCCAGCCCGCCGGGATCATCCCGTCGACCTTCCTCGGCGCGCTGCCCGCCTCGCAGGCCGCCGGCCGCGACCTCGCCGGTGCGAAAGCGGCCCTGAAGGCGAGCGGTATCGCCAAGCCCTCCGTGACCCTCGGCTACGCCAGCGACCTGACCGTCGACGGACTGTCCCTCCAGACCCTCGCCGAACGGGTCCAGGCCCAGCTGAAGGAGGTCGGCATCACCGTCACGCTCGCCCCCGCGCCGACCACCACCGAACTCGACAACTACCGCAACGGCAAAGAGCAGTTGGGCCTCTGGTACTGGGGCCCGGACTACCCGGACCCCAGCGACTACCTGACCTTCCTGCCCGGCGAACTCGTCGGCCTCCGCGCGGGCTGGAAGGCCGGCGCCGACCCCACCCTCACCGCGCTCGGCGACAAGGCGGCCACGACGATCGGCGACGACACCCGCAAGACCCTGTACGAGCAGATCCAGACGAAGATGAACACCGACGGCCCCTTCATCCCCGGCCGCGTGGCGTGGGGCAAGCGGTCTGCCGTGTTTTCCTCGGCAACTATATGATGACGCGTCAAGCAACCTGGGGCGAAAGGGAGTTGTGGTGACGGACGGTGGAGGTCTGCCGCAGGGGATTG
>NZ_JBLTJC010000080.1:0-33896 GCF_048158785.1 Streptomyces colwelliae
CCCCCACCCAGCGCGAACCCCGCCGCGATCGCCCCCGTGACATACGCCTTCGCCGCCGTCACCGCCTCCGGCACCGACCGCCCCTTGGCGAGCTGTGACGCGATCGCCGAGGCGAGCGTGCAGCCGGTCCCGTGGGTGTGCCGGTTGTCGTGCCGGGGCGCGCGCAGCCAGTGCTCCTCGGAACCGTCGGTCAGCAGATCCACCGCGTCACCCGGCAGATGCCCGCCCTTGATCAACACCCAACGCGGCCCGTACGCCAGCACGGCCGCCGCGGCCTCCCGCAACCGCTCCTCCGAGTCGACCCGCACGCCGGTGAGTTGCGCCACCTCGTCGAGATTCGGCGTCGCGACCGTCGCCACCGGCAGCAGCTTCGTCCGTACGGCGTCCAGCGCGGAGTCCGCGAGCAGTGAGTCCCCGTGCTTCGAGATGCCCACCGGGTCGACGACCGCCGGGGCGTCCGTGTCACCGATCAACCCCGCGACCGTCTCGACGAGTTCGGCCGACGCGAGCATCCCGGTCTTCACGGCCTGCACGCCGATGTCGTCGACCACGCTCCGGTACTGGGCGCGCACCGCCTCCGCCGGAAGTTCCCAAGCCCCTTGCACCCCGAGGGAGTTCTGCGCGGTGACCGCCGTGACGACGCTCATGCCGTGCACGCCGAGCGCGAGCATGGTCTTCAAGTCGGCCTGGATTCCGGCCCCTCCACCGGAGTCGGAACCGGCCACCGTCAGCACACGAGGCTTCACGACTCGATGTCCCCGAAGTGGTCCCAGCCGCCCTTGCTGGTCCACGGCGCCCCGTCGACCGTCACCTGGGGCAGCGCCGACGGGTTGAGCACCTCGCCGATCACCTTCCAGCGGGCCGGCAGCTTCACGTCCGGTGCGAAGGTCGCCACGATCGCGTGGTCCTCTCCCCCGGTGAGCACCCACTGGATGGGATCGACGCCGACGGCCTGCCCGATGTCGTTCATCTGCGTCGGGACGTCGATCGCGCCGGACCGGATGTCGATGCGGACCTTGCTGGCCTCCGCGATGTGCCCGAGGTCGGCGATCAGCCCGTCACTCACGTCGCACATCGAGGTCGCGCCGAGCCCGGCCGCCGCCGGACCCGCGTGATACGGCGGCTCGGGGCGCCGGTGCGCCTCCACGAACGCGCGCGGCGAGCGGAAGCCCCGCGACAGCACCGCGAACCCGGCCGCGGACCAGCCCAGCCATCCCGTCACGGCGACCACGTCACCGGGCTGCGCGCCGCCCCGGGTGACCGGCTCGCGGCCGCGCAGATCGCCGAGCGCGGTGATCGACACCATGATCGTGTCGCCTCGTACGACATCGCCGCCGACCACCGAGGCGCCCGCGACCTGGCACTCGTCGCGCAGGCCGTCCATCAGCTCCATGGGCCAGGTGACCGGGAGTTCGGCCGGCACGACCAGGCCGAGCAGCAGCGCGGTCGGTACGGCGCCCATGGCGGCGATGTCCGCGAGGTTCTGCGCGGCGGCCTTGCGTCCGACGTCGTACGCGGTGGACCAGTCGCGGCGGAAGTGGCGGCCCTCCAGCAGGATGTCGGTGCTCGCCACGACCCTGCGGTCGGGCGCGGCGACGACCGCGGCGTCGTCGCCGGGGCCGACCCGGACCGCGGGGGTGGTGGTGAGCCGGGAAGTGAGCTCCCTGATGAGCCCGAACTCCCCCAACTCACCGACGGTGCCCTTCATCGTTCGTCCTCTTCTCGTGACGGCAGCGCCCGGTCGCGAGCCGTCGGTGTGCTCGGTACGGTCGAGGTGACCGTCGACTTCAGTCGTGCCCACGTCCTGGCACGGCCGCGGGTCTCCCCGCAGTGAGCGGCGACGCGATACCGTGGCGTTCCTTTTCCCCACATGATCCTCGTGGCCGCCCTGGAGGTTCCGTGGTACAGGCGTACATCCTGATCCAGACGGAGGTCGGCAAGGCGTCGACCGTCGCCGAGACGATCAGCAAGATTCCTGGAGTGATCCAGGCCGAGGACGTGACAGGACCGTACGACGTGATCGTGCGGGCCCAGGCCGACACGGTCGACGATCTCGGCCGCATGGTGGTCGCCAAGGTCCAGCAAGTGGACGGCATCACCCGCACCCTGACCTGCCCGGTGGTGCATCTGTAGCCCCCGTCTACCCTTGGCCGGTGAACTCTCTCCATCACCGGCACCGCTCTGTCATCGGGCTGTCCGTCCTCGCCGCGCTGATCACCGTCGCGGGCTGCTCCTCAGCAGACGACAGCGCGTCGGCGGCGGTTCCCTCGCCGGGCGCGAAGGCCACCGGGCTGTGCCGGAACCTGGACAAGATGCTGCCGTCGAAGGTCGACGACCAGAGCCGCCGGGATCCCGAGCCCGCGTCCGCGCTGACCGCGGGCTGGGGGAACCCGGCGATCATACTGCGCTGCGGTGTCGTCAGACCCGCCAAGATGAACGACCCGGAGGCCGACGGCGTCGAGGTGAACGGCGTCGGCTGGCTGCTGCAGAAGCAGGACGACGGCTCGTTCCGGTTCACCACGACGCTGCGGAAGGCCTACGTCGAGGTGACCATCCCGAAGGACCGCACCGGGGACGGCATGGCCCCCCTGGTCGACCTCGCGAAGTCCGTCAAGAAGGCGATCCCCGCGGGGATCGCCGACTAGCTCCACCGGACCGGCCCAGTCAGCGCAGTCCGGTCGACCGGCGCAGGGCGGCCTGCACCAACAGGTCCACCAGCTCCCCGTACGGAACACCGCTGGCCTGCCACATCTGCGGGTACATCGAGATCGGCGTGAACCCGGGCATCGTGTTGATCTCGTTGATGACGAACTCGCCGTCCTCCGTGAGGAAGAAGTCCGCGCGCACGAGCCCCTCGCAGGAGGCCGCGTCGAAGGCGTCCACCGCGAGCCGCTGGACCTCGGCGGTCTCCTCCGGCGTCAGCGGGGCGGGCACGATACCAGGGGTCGAGTCGATGTACTTCGCCTCGAAGTCGTAGTACGCGTGCTCCTGGGGCGGCGGGATCTCGGCCGGCACACTCGCGCGCGGCCCGTCCTCGAACTCCAGGACCCCGCACTCGATCTCGCGGCCGCGCAGCGCGGCCTCCACGAGGATCTTCGGGTCGTGCCGCTGCGCCTCCTCGATCGCCTCGTCGAGACCGGCCAGGTCGTCGACCTTGGTGATGCCGATCGACGACCCCGCGCGCGCGGGCTTCACGAACAGCGGCCAGCCGTGCTCGCCGGCGAAGTCGACGATCTTCTTACGCGCGGCGGACTCGTCCCGCTCCCACTCGCGGGGCCGGATCACCACGTAGGGGCCGACCTTGAGGCCGAACGAGGTGAACACCCGCTTCATGTACTCCTTGTCCTGGCCGACGGCCGAGGCGAGCACACCCGCGCCCACGTACGGCACACCGGACAGCTCCAGGAGTCCCTGGAGGGTGCCGTCCTCGCCGTAGGGGCCATGCAGGACGGGGAAGACGACGTCGACCTCACCGAGGGCCTTCGGCACGGATCCCGGTTCGCTGACGACGACTTCACGGTTTCCGGGGTCGAGCGGGAGCACCACTCCACCCTCGCTCGACTCGGCGAGTTCGTCGACGTCGGGCGTACGGCGGTCGGTGATCGCCATCCGCTCCGGGGCGTCGGCGGTGAGGGCCCAGCGGCCTTCGCGGGTGATGCCGATCGGCAGGACGTCGTACTTGGTCCGGTCGATGGCCGCGAGGACGGCGCCGGCGGTGACCACGGAGATCCCGTGTTCGGAGCTGCGACCGCCGAACACGACGGCCACACGCGGCTTGCGAGGCGGCTGCTCAGGGTTCTGGGAGAGGTTCTCGGTGCTCATATCGCGATGAGAGTACCCGGTGGTAGTGCTTTGAGTCAGCGTCCCGTTGACGAGCGGCGGTTCGATCAGCGCCCCGGAAGGGGCGCGGGGAACTGCGCGCCCAGCCACGACGGCGCCGCAGCCGCCCAACGACCGAATGCGGCACCCCCTGGGGCGGAGCCCTCAGCGACGCTCAGGCTTAGCGCTGCGCGACATGAGCTCCTTCACCGCGACAACCGGCGACTTCCCCTCGTGCACGATCTCGAACACCGTCTCGGTGATCGGCATATCAACGTCATGCCGCCGGGCCAAGTCCAGCACGGACTCACAGGACTTGACCCCCTCCGCGGTCTGCTTGGTGACCGCGATCGTCTCCTGGAGGGTCATGCCCTTGCCGAGATTCGTACCGAAGGTGTGGTTGCGCGACAACGGCGAGGAACAGGTCGCCACCAGGTCACCGAGACCCGCGAGCCCGGAGAACGTGAGCGGATCCGCGCCCATCGCGATACCGAGCCGGGTCGTCTCGACGAGACCGCGGGTGATGAGCGAACCCTTGGCGTTGTCCCCGAGCCCCATGCCGTCCGCGATGCCGACGGCGAGCCCGATCACGTTCTTCACCGCGCCGCCGAGCTCGCAGCCCACGACGTCGGTGATGGTGTACGGCCTGAAGTACGGCGTGTGGCAAGCGGCTTGGAGCCGGCGGGCCACGGCCTCGTCGGTGCAGGCGACCACCGCGGCGGCCGGCATCCGGGAGGCGATCTCGCGCGCGAGGTTGGGCCCGGAGACCACGGCGATACGGTCCCGGCCGACCTTGGCGACGTCCTCGATGACCTCGCTCATCCGCATGACGGAGCCGAGCTCGACGCCCTTCATGAGCGAGACGAGGACCGTGTCGGGCGCCAACAGGGGTGCCCAGTCGGCCAAGTTGGCGCGCAGTGTCTGCGAGGGGACCGACAGGACGGTGAAGTCGGCGCCGGCGGCGGCCTCGGCGGCGTCGGTGGTGGCCCGCAGGTTCTCCGGGAGTTCCACACCGGGGAAGTAATCGGGGTTCGTACGCGTGGAGTTGATGGCTTCCACGACTTCCGCGCGGCGCCCCCACAGTGTCACCTCGCACCCCGCGTCGGCGAGCACCATGCCGAAAGCCGTGCCCCACGAACCGGCGCTGAATACGGCCGCCTTGACCGGCTTGCTCACGTGCCCTGCCCCTCTTCCTGCTCGACCTTCGGCAGGGTCGCCGACTCGGCCTGAGACTCCAACTCCTGTGTTTCCGCGGCCGTCCGGCGCCGCTGCTCGATCCGCTCGCGGCGCGGGTCGTAGGGCGTCTCGGGTGCCTTCGCGCCGCGGATCCGCTCCAACAGGCGGGTGATGTCGGCCATGATGACCTCGGTCGCCTCCTTGAGGAGGTCCGGGCTCATCTCCTTGCCGTAGAACCGCGTGAGGTCCACCGGCGGGCCCGCGAGCACATGGCTGGTCTTGCGCGGAAAGACGTGCGGCTTCTTGGCGTACGGCGGGAGCAACTCGTTGGCGCCCCACTGGGCTACGGGAATCACCGGGCACTGGGTCTGGAGGGCCACCCGCGCGGCACCGGTCTTGGCGGCCATGGGCCATTGGCCGGGGTCCCGGGTGATGGTGCCCTCGGGATAGAACGCGACGCACTCACCGCGCTCCACGGCGGCGATCGCGGCGCGGAAGGCACTCAACGCGTCCGTGGTCTCGCGGTAGACGGGGATCTGTCCGGTGCCGCGCATCGCGGCACCGACGAACCCTTTCCCGAAAAGGCTGCTCTTCGCCAGGAATCGCGGAACACGTCCGGTGTTGTACTGAAAGTGTCCGTATGCGAAGGGGTCCACTTGCGAATTGTGGTTCACCGCGGTGATAAACCCGCCCTCGGTCGGAATGTGTTCCATTCCGCCCCAGTCCCGCTTGATCAGAACCACCAGCGGCGGTTTGCAGAGGACCGCTGCGAAGCGGTACCAGAACCCGATTCTGCGGCGGGGCACGCGAACACCTTCCTCTAGGACCCGGGGGGCCGCACAAGTGTCGCCCCAGGCCGTCAGTCTGTCGAGAACACCGTACGCCCCGCCACCGACACCGCCAGGGGTGCCGGGTGACAATGGCCGCGACAAGAGAGGGGCGGAACACCCGTGCAGTGGACCTTGGTCATCCCCCTGAAGTCTCTGGCGCGCGCCAAGAGCAGGCTCTCGGACGCCGCGGGCGACGGGCTGCGCCCGGGCCTCGCCCTCGCCTTCGCGCAGGACACCGTGGCGGCCGCGCTGGCCTGCCCGGCGGTCCGCGATGTGGCGGTCGTCACGGACGACGCCCTGGCCGGCCGCGAACTGGCCGCGCTGGGCGCCCGTATCGTCGCGGACGAGCCGGGAGGCGGCCTGAACGCCGCTCTGCGGCACGCGGCGACGGCCGTGCGGGTTTCCCGCCCCGAAAGCGCGGTCGCGGCCCTGAACGCCGATCTGCCGGCTCTGCGCCCCGCGGAATTGGCCCGGGTCCTGGACGCGGCCGCTGAATTCCCGCGCGCTTTTCTCCCGGACGCGGCCACAATCGGTACCACGTTGCTCACCGCGCGAGAGGGCCGTGAATTGCGCCCGGCTTTCGGCACGGATTCCCGCGCCCGCCATCGCGCCTCCGGGGCGAGCGAACTCACCCTGGACGCGGTGGATTCCGTACGGCAGGACGTGGACACCGGCGAGGACCTGCGAGCGGCACTGGCCCTCGGGGTGGGGCCGCGCACGGCGGCCGCGGCGGCGGGGCTGCTGATTCCGGGGCAGTAGCCGGCAGTAGGCTGCGCCCATGCAGGCGACCGCTTACACCTACGACGCCGGAACCCGTACCGGAAGTGTGCTGCTCGACGACGGCACCCCGGTGTCCTTCGACGCCGCCGCGTTCGACGCGGGCGGGCTGCGGCTGCTGCGGCCGGGACAGCGGGTGCGGATCGAGACCGAGGGCCCCAAGGACGGTCTCAGGGTCACGCTGGTGACGCTGCAAACCTTCTGAACGCCCGTACAGGGGCCGTGAATACGCCGCGGGCCGGACTCCCAGAGGGAGTCCGGCCCGGCGCGTGAGTGCCCTGCGCCCCGTGACTAGCGGGTGGCGGTGGCCTTCTTGGCGGTGGTCTTGCGCGCCGTCGACTTCTTGGCGGGGGCCTTCTTGGCCGTCGCCTTCTTCGCCGGGGCCTTCTTGGCGGTGCCGGTGGCCTTCTTGGCCGCCGTCTTCTTGGCCGTCGCCGTGGTCTTCTTGGCGGTGGCCTTCTTGGCCGTGGCCTTCTTGGCGGTGGCCGTGGTCTTCTTCGCGACCGTCTTCTTCGCCACGGTCTTCTTCGCGGCGGCCGTCGCCCTCTTGGCGGTGGTCTTCTTGGCCGCGGCCTTCTTGACCGTCGCCGAAGCGGTGCCGCTCAGGCTGCCCTTGGGCGCCTTCTTGACGGCGACCTCGCCGCCGCGCGGGAGCTTCTTCGAGCCGCTCACCAGGTCCTTGAAACCCTGGCCCGCGCGGAAGCGCGGCACGGAGGTCTTCTTGACCCGAACCCGCTCGCCCGTCTGGGGGTTGCGGGCGTAACGGGCCGGACGGTCGACCTTCTCGAACGAACCGAAACCGGTGACCGAAACCCGGTCCCCATTGACGACGGCACGGACGACGGCGTCCAGAACCGCGTCGACCGCCTCGGCGGCCTGCTGACGGCCACCGACCTTGTCCGCAATCGCTTCTACGAGCTGCGCCTTGTTCACGTCTTCCCCTTCGGAGACATTGCCGGAACGAAACTGCTCCGGCTTTTTCGCACGTTAGGCAGATATATACCGCAAATCAAACACGAAACGGGCTAATCACCCGTGCGCCGCAACGAACTCGGCTGTCCTGGACTTGTTTCAGCGTTCCTCTTCCGGGAATCGACCCGCGTCGAGGTCCTCTGTGAACCGGTCCAGCCGCCTTGTCGCGTCGGCGAGATCGTGCTTGGCCGCGGCCGTAATGACCAGCAGCTTCCGGGCCAGCGCCATCCGTACGCCCTCCGGGACTTGCAGTGCGCGCACCCTTGTGTGCGCTTCCTTGAGTTGGTCCGCGACTGCCGCATAGAGCTTGAGTTGGCCGTCGTGTTCCATGCACAGATTGTGCCATCTGGGGCGAGTTGTCGCCTGCGGGGGTAGCAACTGGTGCCTCAAACAGCCTTCCGGAGCGCGGCGGCAGCCTTGGCTCAAAGCTGCGCCTACCCCGTCAACACCCTGTCTAACACAGGGAGTTGAGCAAAGCGTTGCAGGCGCGCAGGGCCGTTCGGGTGCAGACATGGCTGTACCCCCAATCGTGGCGATCGGGGGTACAGACGGGGTGTCGCGTGGCCGAATCTCGACTCGGGGAAGGCCTCGTGAGGTCCTTCGGGTCAGACCTGGACCGTCCGCGGCTTGTACGAGGGGCGCTTGGCCTCGTACGTGGCGATGTCGCCCTCGTTCTGGAGGGTGATGGAGATGTCGTCCAGGCCGTTCAGCAGCCGCCAGCGGGCGTTCTCGTCGAGTTCGAAGGCGGCGGTGATGCCTTCGGCACGCACCTCGCGGGCCTCCAGGTCGACCGTGACCTCGGCCTGCGGGTCCTTCTCGGCGAGGTCCTGGAGCGCGTCCACGATCTTCTGCTCCAGAACTACCGTGAGCAGGCCGTTCTTGAGCGAGTTGCCGCGGAAGATGTCGGCGAACCGGGAGGAGATGACGGCCTTGAAGCCGTAGTTCTGGAGCGCCCACACGGCGTGCTCACGCGAGGAGCCGGTGCCGAAGTCGGGGCCGGCCACCAGGACCGTCGCGCCCTTGCGCTCGGGGCGGTTGAGGATGAAGTTCTCGTCCTTGCGCCAGGCCTCGAAGAGCCCGTCCTCGAAGCCGTCCCTGGTCACCTTCTTGAGCCAGTGGGCGGGGATGATCTGGTCGGTGTCCACGTTGCTGCGGCGCAGCGGGACGGCCCGGCCGGTGTGCGTGGTGAATGCTTCCATGACTCTCAGACTCCAGCGGGCACAGGGGCGTCGGACAGGTCGGCGGGCGAGGCCAGGTGGCCCAGCACGGCGGTCGCGGCGGCGACCTGCGGCGAGACGAGGTGCGTACGGCCGCCCTTGCCCTGCCTGCCCTCGAAGTTGCGGTTGGAGGTGGACGCGGAGCGCTCACCGGGCGCCAACTGGTCCGGGTTCATGCCCAGACACATCGAGCAGCCCGCGTGCCGCCATTCGGCGCCGGCCTCCTTGAACACGAGGTCCAGGCCCTCGGAGACGGCCTGGAGACCGACGCGGGCGGAGCCCGGGACGACCAGCATCCGTACGCCGTCGGCGACTTTGCGTCCCTCGACGATCGCGGCGGCCGCACGCAGGTCCTCGATACGGCCGTTGGTGCACGAACCTACGAAGACGGTGTCCACCTTGATGTCACGCAGCGGCTGGCCGGCCTCCAACCCCATGTATTCCAGGGCCTTTTCGGCGGCGAAGCGCTCCGAAGCGTCTTCGTACGAAGCCGGGTCGGGGACGGTCGCCGAAAGCGGCGCGCCCTGACCGGGGTTGGTGCCCCAGGTGACGAACGGCGCCAGCGAGGGACCGTCGATGACGACCTCGGCGTCGAATTCCGCGTCCGCGTCGGTCTTCAGGGTCTTCCAGTACGCGACGGCGGCGTCCCAGTCCTCGCCCTCGGGGGCGTGGGCGCGGCCCTTGATGTACTCGAAGGTGGTCTCGTCGGGGGCGATCATGCCCGCGCGGGCGCCGGCCTCGATCGACATGTTGCAGATGGTCATGCGGGCTTCCATCGAGAGCTTCTCGATGGCGGAGCCGCGGTATTCGAGGATGTAGCCCTGGCCGCCGCCGGTGCCGATCTTCGCGATGATGGCGAGGATCAGGTCCTTGGCGGTGACGCCGTCGGGCAGTTCGCCGTCGACCGTGATGGCCATGGTCTTCGGGCGGGCCAGCGGCAGCGTCTGGGTGGCCAGCACGTGCTCCACCTGGGAGGTGCCGATGCCGAACGCCAGCGCGCCGAAGGCGCCGTGGGTGGAGGTGTGGGAGTCACCGCACACGACCGTCGTACCGGGCTGGGTCAGACCCAGCTGCGGTCCTACGACGTGGACGACGCCCTGCTCGACGTCGCCCAGGGAGTGCAGGCGCACGCCGAAGTCGGCGCAGTTCTTGCGCAGCGTCTCCAGCTGGGCCCGGGAGACCGGGTCCGCGATGGGCTTGTCGATGTCGAGGGTCGGGGTGTTGTGATCCTCGGTGGCGATGGTGAGGTCGAGGCGCCGCACCGGACGGCCCGCCTGACGGAGACCGTCGAAGGCCTGCGGGCTGGTCACCTCGTGCAGCAGGTGCAGATCGATGAAGAGGAGGTCGGGCTCGCCCTCGGCGCGCCGGACGACATGGTCGTCCCAGACCTTCTCCGCGAGTGTCCTACCCATCGCTTTCCCTCCGGCCGGCGAAACAGCGCCGGCCCAACTAGAGATCTTGAGGAGACGGCGCTCGCACCCCTGGTTCACGGGCAGCCGCCGCCTGGCCCGTTGGTCCGCGGGCCGCTGTGTCTACAAGAGTTGCGCGTCTCACGAAAAAAGGAACTTGCGTTTCACAGAGTGAGACGCGAGTATCGTTTCATGGACAACAGTAGCGGCGTCGGCGTCCTGGACAAGGCAGCCCTTGTCCTGGGCGCTCTGGAGTCCGGTCCGGCCACCCTCGCGGGTCTGGTCGCGGCGACCGGGCTGGCACGACCCACGGCACACCGGCTGGCCGTGGCTTTGGAACACCACCGCATGGTGGCGCGCGACATGCAGGGCCGTTTCATTCTCGGCCCCCGTCTCGCCGAGCTGGCCGCGGCCGCCGGCGAGGACCGTCTGCTCGCCACGGCGGGCCCGGTGCTCACGCACCTGCGGGACATCACCGGCGAGAGCGCGCAGCTCTACCGCCGCCAGGGCGACATGCGCATCTGCGTCGCCGCGGCGGAACGTCTGTCCGGACTGCGGGACACGGTCCCGGTCGGCTCGACGCTCACGATGAAAGCCGGTTCGTCCGCGCAGATCCTGATGGCCTGGGAGGAGCCGGAGCGCCTGCACCGCGGCCTCCAGGGCGCCCGCTTCACGGCCACCGCCCTCTCGGGCGTACGGCGCCGGGGCTGGGCCCAGTCCATCGGCGAGCGCGAGCCGGGCGTCGCGTCCGTCTCCGCGCCCGTGCGCGGCCCCTCGAACCGCGTGGTGGCCGCCGTGTCCGTCTCCGGCCCCATCGAGCGCCTGACGCGCCACCCGGGCCGTATGCACGCCCAGGCGGTCATCGACGCCGCCGCCCGTCTCTCCGAGGCCCTGCGCCGCACCGGCTGATCCGCCGGGAACATCTCAAGGAGGGCCTGCCTCAACGCCGCGGCAGGCCCTTCGTCCTGTCCGGTCCCCCAACTCCTGGTGAACCACAGCGAGTTGACACACCGGGGCGAACAACGCGAAAGGCCCTCCACCGAAGTGGAGGGCCTTCCCTGTACGTACCCCCGACCGGATTCGAACCGGCGCTACTGCCGTGAGAGGGCAGCGTGCTAGGCCGCTACACAACGGGGGCCTAGATCGTGCGTTTCCGCAGATCTGAGCTGGTCTACCAGGACTCGAACCTAGAATGACGGTACCAGAAACCGTAGTGTTGCCAATTACACCATAGACCAATATGGGTCAAGCAAAAGCGTACCCCCGACCGGATTCGAACCGGCGCTACTGCCGTGAGAGGGCAGCGTGCTAGGCCGCTACACAACGGGGGCCCTAGCGATCCTGCATGAGAGGTGGCGGGTGCGACCCGGACCACCTTCCTGGGAAGGATCTGTACCCCCGACCGGATTCGAACCGGCGCTACTGCCGTGAGAGGGCAGCGTGCTAGGCCGCTACACAACGGGGGCTTTGCAGAGTTGACCTCTGCGGTTGCAGATGAGCTCTGCGAGCTGGCCTACCAGGACTCGAACCTAGACTAACGGAACCAGAAACCGTCGTGCTGCCAATTACACCATAGGCCACTAAGACTCAATCCCTGTCGGGATCTTGTTCTAGCGTGCGCCTCCAGGTAGCTGACCTTTCGGTCTGTTCTCCGGCGGCGCAGGAAGAACATTACCCGAAGGTGGACGGGGCTCCAAAACGGGTATCAGCGCCGAGGAGCGCGGGGAGTTCGGCGAGCGAGGCGATCCGGTGCCGCCCCACGAGGGCCTCATCAGGGGCGGGTCCGCCGCGACGGTCGATCCAGACGGACAGCAGACCCGCGTCCGCGGCACCGCGCCAGTCGATCTCGGGGTGATCTCCGACATACGCCACCTCGTGCGGCGGCAGTCGCAGCGCCTCGCAGGCCGCGAGGAAGGCGCCGGCCTCGGGTTTGGAGACGCCCAGCTCGGCCGCGCACAGGACGGCCTCGAAGCGGTCGTACACACCGAGGGCGCGCAGTTTGCGGTCCTGGACGGTGAGGCTGGAGTTGGAGAGGACGGCGTGCCGGTGGCTGGTCGCGAGGGTGTCCAGGACGGGCAGGACGTCCGGGAAGAGGGCCCACGCGGTCTCGTAGTGGGCCTTGTAGCGCCGGAACCAGTCCTCGGCCTCGGCGTCGGTCAACTCCCGCTCCAGGAACAGCCGGACGCGGTCCAGACGCTGTCCCTCGAACGAGACCTCCCCGGCCGAGAAGCGCGCCCAGTGGAACTCGGTGGCCACCCGCCAGCGCTCCAGGGCGTCCACCACGCTCGCGGGCCCGTCGACCAGCCCCTCGGCCAGCAGGTACTCGCGCATCGCCGCGCGGTCCGCACCGGTGTAGTCGAACAAGGTGTCGTCGACGTCCCAGACAACGGCCCGAATGGTCATGATCCGACGGTAACCCGTGGCCCGGGGGCGCGTCTGCCCCCAGCCCGCGATCACACTGGGGCGACGAAGAAGTCCGTGACGAAGCAGGTGACTTCGCCGGCCGCAGTACGGCCGATCCAGGTGGGGTAGGCGCCGTCGCCCCAGCCGGAGGTGAAGGCGATCAGGTTGTGCCCGGTGTCGGGAGCGGTGATCAGGTGGGGTCCCGGGGCCCACTTGCTCTGGTCGAAGGCGTCCCACAGCGGGCCCTCGTCCGCCACGCACTCCGGGAAGGAGCCGTCGACCGACGCGTCGTAGAACGCGCCCGTGCCGGCGTCGACTCCGTAGCCGTAGAACTCGTCCTCGGTGAGTTCGGTGAGGTCCTGGCCGGGCTGGAGGGCGAGTTCCCAGGTGGCGGTGGGCTCGTCCCGTATGACCAGGCGGGCGGCGGCCACGCGCAAGTGCGGGTCGTCGGACGGGGGTTCGTCGGGCTGGGTGAGGGTGGCGACGGCCGCGTCGACGCGGTAGCGGCCGGGGGTCACGGCGACCGTGAACGGTTCGGACTCGCCCTGGCCGAGGCCGACGAAGGGGTCGCAGGCCACCACCTGGCCGGTGGGGAGCCAGAGTTGGCCGCCGTCGACGAGGTGGATCACGCCGACCGTGCCGGTCTCGTCCTCCGTGAACGTGCTGCCGGGCGTGAAGAGCCAGGTGTAGTCACGAGCGGTCATCGGCATGAAAGGCGCCTCTCCTGAACGATCTTCAATGATCCGGAACCCTAACGCTCCGCACTGACAACGCCGAAGGGGCGGCAGGCCGTTGCGGCTGCCGCCCCTTCACGCGTGCGTGCGTTACGCGGCCAGCTTGGCGAGGGCCGCGTCGATCCGGGCGAGGGTCTTCTCCTTGCCCAGGATCTCCAAGGACTCGAAGAGCGGCAGGCCGATCGTGCGGCCGGTGACGGCGACGCGGACCGGGGCCTGCGCCTTGCCAAGCTTGAGGCCGTGGGTCTCACCGGCGGCCAGGACGGCCTCCTTGAGGGCCTCGGCCGAGGTCCAGTCCGCGGACTCCAACTTCTCGCGGGCCGTGCGGAGAAGGGCGTCGGAGCCCTCCTTCATGGCCTTCGTCCAGGACGCCTCGTCCTCGACCGGCTCGGCCAGAAACAGGAAGTCGACGTTGTCCGTGATCTCCGAGAGCACCTTGAGGCGGGTCTGCGCGTGCGGCGCGACGGCCTGCCACTTGGCCTCGTCGAAGTCCTCGGGCGCCCAGGGGGCGAACGGGGCCTGGAGCCACGGGGCGCAGCGCTCGGTGAAGTCCTTCACGTCGAGCAGGCGGATGTGGTCGGCGTTGATCGCCTCGCACTTCTTCAGGTCGAAGCGCGCCGGGTTGGGGTTCACGTCGGAGATCTCGAAGGCCGCGACCATCTCGTCCATCGTGAAGACGTCCCGGTCGGCGGCGAGCGACCAGCCCAGCAGGGAAAGGTAGTTGAGCAGTCCCTCGGGCAGGAAGCCGCGCTCCCTGTAGAGGTTGAGCGAGGACTCCGGGTCGCGCTTGGAGAGCTTCTTGTTGCCCTCGCCCATCACGTACGGCAGGTGCCCGAAGGAGGGGATCTGCTTGGCGATGCCCAGGTCGATCAGCGCCTTGTAGAGGGCGATCTGGCGCGGGGTGGAGGAGAGCAGGTCCTCGCCGCGCAGGACGTGGGTGATCTCCATCAGGGCGTCGTCGACCGGGTTGACGAGCGTGTACAGCGGGGCGCCGTTGGCCCGGACGATGCCGTAGTCCGGCACGTTCTCCGCGGTGAACGTCAGCTCGCCGCGGACCAGGTCCGTGAAGGTGATCGTCTCGTCGGGCATCCGGAACCGGACGATCGGCGTGCGGCCCTCCGCCTTGTAGGCGTCGACCTGCTCGGCGCTCAGGTCGCGGCAGTGGCCGTCGTAGCCGGACGGCTTGCCGGCGGCGCGGGCGGCGTCGCGGCGGGCGTCCAGCTCCGCGGTGGAGCAGTAGCAGTGGTAGGCGCGGCCGGCGTCCTGGAGCTTCTGCGCGACGTCCTTGTAGATGTCCATGCGCTGCGACTGGCGGTACGGCGCGTGCGGGCCGCCGACCTCGGGGCCCTCGTCCCAGTCGAAGCCCAGCCAGCGCAGCGAGTCGAGCAGCTGGTTGTACGACTCCTCGGAGTCGCGGGCCGCGTCGGTGTCCTCGATGCGGAAGACCAGCGTGCCCTGGTGGTGCTTGGCGAACGCCCAGTTGAACAGGGCGGTGCGGACCAGGCCCACGTGCGGGTTACCGGTCGGCGAGGGGCAGAAACGGACGCGTACAGGTGCGCTAGCCACGCTTGACAACCTTGTTGGTGAGAGTGCCGATGCCTTCGATGGAGACGGCGACCTCGTCGCCGACGGTGAGCGGTCCGACGCCTGCCGGGGTGCCCGTGAGGATCACGTCGCCGGGGAGCAGCGTCATGGCCTCGGTGATGTTGACGATCAGGTCCTCGATCGAGTGGATCATCTCGCTGGTGCGGCCGAGCTGTCGCTGCTGTCCGTTGACCGTGAGCTGGATGGTGAGGTCGCTCGGGTCGAGGTCCGTCTCCACCCAGGGGCCGAGCGGGCAGGAGGTGTCGAAGCCCTTGGCCCTGGCCCACTGCTTCTCGCGCTTCTGGACGTCGCGCGCGGTGATGTCGTTGGCGCAGGTGTAGCCGAGGATGACGTCCTTGACGCGCTCGCGCGGGACCTCGCGGCACATCCGGCCGATGACGACGGCCAGTTCGGCCTCGTGGTGGAGGTCCTCGGTGAAGGAGGGGTACTGGATCTCGTCGCCGGAGCCGATCACCGAGGTGGACGGCTTGAAGAAGGCGAAGGGGACGTCCGGCACCTCGTTGCCCAGTTCGCGGGCGTGCTCGGCGTAGTTGCGGCCGTAGGCTACGACCTTGTTCGGGAGGACCGGCGGCAGCAGCCTGACCTTGCTGAGCGGGACCTTCGTACCGGAGAGCTCGAAGTCCGCGAACGGGATGCCCTTGATGATGTCGAGGACGAGCTCGTCCGGCTTGTCGCCCTCGACCGCGCCGAAGGCGACGTTCCCGTCGATGGAGAATCTGGCGATGCGCACGGGATCCTGGCGCCCCTCACTGAGCTGGCTGGAGTCTGACGCTCCAGGCTAACGCGGTGCGGGGCCCTCCTCGCGCGATTACTCCGCGGCGGCGGTGACCGGGATCTCCATGAGGATGGTGCGGCGCGGGTTGGCGGTCTGGGCCGGCAGGTCGAGCGAGTGTTCCTGCAGCTCCGGCGTGTGCAGCGGCTCGGCGTCCGTAAGGTGCGCCAGCGTCGTGCGTCGCGGGTTGGCAATGTTGCGGAACATCATCGTGGTCTTCACTGTTGTACTCGACCCTCGTCGTCCGTGGGTGGGCGGTTGGCAGATTGTGCCCTCATGTAAAGCGTCAGGCTAAACATCCAATTCCCGGCCGAAGACGCGAAGACCCCTTGATCCGCGTGTGAGTTTGCTCACCACCCCGTGGGCATACCGACCAATTCGGACCCGCAACTCACCTCAACGAAACGGACATTGACCACCTGAAGCCCCCATTCCGCTCCTGATCATGGCGACTTGGGCACATCAGGGGCCCCACGGGATGGTGGGGATTTGCCCACTTTGGACTGAATAGCTTTCTACGTCTCGTGACACTGTCCTCACGGGGTGTCACACAGGTCACAGCCTGGCCTATGGGCCTTGTTGGAGATCCGGCACTGTGCTGGAATTCCACGGACCGCCGCAGAATCAGCCCGGCGCGCAGAGGGCGCAACGCAGCGCCGAGGGCGGCGGAAGGGGGAGCGCCGGTCACTCACGACCACACACTGGGGGGCGCGTTCAGGGCGCTCCCTAAGACGCCGACACCGTCCTTCCGTTCGCGCGGAGGGGCGCCTGGTCCAGAGGTTGCGACGCTAGTGCAGGGACGTTTCAAGAGGGATGGCAGTGCTTCGGCGGAGCCGGAGCCGCA
Source organism: Streptomyces colwelliae (assembly GCF_048158785.1). NCBI lineage: Bacteria > Bacillati > Actinomycetota > Actinomycetes > Kitasatosporales > Streptomycetaceae > Streptomyces > Streptomyces colwelliae. The sequence goes on from NZ_JBLTJC010000080.1 coordinate 16,559, forward strand.
TGGCGGGGCTGGCCCCAAGACCGGCAGCTCCTCGCCCCAGCACGCCCAGAACCCGGGCCCGGCGCCGTCAGGCGACGGTGGAGGCCCCGGGCGCCCCGGTGTGTCCGCAGCCCCGACCCCCACGCCCCCGGTGAAGCCGCCGTCGGGCGCGACAGGACCCGGATCGCGCGTCGCTCTGCGTAACTGGCGCATCTCCACGCGCCTGGTCTCGCTGCTCGCGCTCCCCGTGGTCGCGGCCACCTCGCTGGGCGCCCTGCGCATCAGCGACTCCATGACCGACATCCAGCAGCTCGACAACATGAAGCTGCTGACGGACATGACCAAGCAGGCCACCGAGCTGGCCACCGCGCTCCAGGAGGAGCGCGACCAGTCGGCCGGTCCTCTCTCGCACGGCGGCAAGGCCACCGACTACGAGGTCAAGGGCTACGAGGAGAAGACCGACCGCGCCCGCGACAACTTCATCAACGCCTCTGAAGAGGTGGACAGCGCCAGCAAGAGCGGCAACCTCCAGGGCGTCCGGGAGAGCCTGGTCGGTCTCGCGACCGAGCTGGACAACCTCGACAAGATCCGCAAGACGGCGTACCAGTCGAAGGGCAACTCGACACAGACGGTCGACGCCTACCACCGGCTGATCAGCCAGCTGCTGGACCTCTCGCAGGACATGGCCGAGGCCACCAGCAACCCGGAGATGATCCAGCGCACCCGCGCCCTGGCGGCCTTCTCCGCCGCCAAGGAGTTCTCGTCCGTGCAGCGCGCCGTGATCGCGGCGGCCCTGCCGAACAACAACACGACGCAGGGCGATCTCTCCGCCAACGACCGGCTCTACGCCGACTCCGCTCTGGAGAGCGAGAAGTCGGAACTGAGCATCTTCCGCAACATCTACGGCAACCAGGGCGCCGAGGATCTCATCGCGCCCATCGAGGACGGCAACCCGACCATCGAGTCGGCCGACACCTACGCCCAGCGCGTCCTCGACAACGCCAACGGCCTGGCCTCGCTGGACAAGCGGTCCTACAAGGACTGGGTGGACGACAGCTCGACCAAGATCGAGCAGATGAAGAAGATCGAGCACACGCTGCTCGAGGACATGGAGCAGAAGGCCCGCGAGCTGCGCTCCGCCTCCGAGCGCGAGGCGATCATCTCCGGTGCGCTGATCCTGCTCGTGCTCGGTGTCTCCCTCGTCGGCGCCTTCGTCATCGCCCGGTCCATGATCCGCTCGCTGCGCCGCCTCCAGGAGACCGCCAACAAGGTCGCCCAGGACCGGCTGCCCGAGCTGGTCAAGCAGCTGTCCGAGTCCGACCCGCAGGACGTCGACACGTCCGTGGAGTCGGTCGGTGTGCACTCCCGGGACGAGATCGGCCAGGTGGCCGCGGCCTTCGACGATGTGCACCGCGAGGCCGTCCGCCTCGCCGCCGAGCAGGCCCTCCTGCGGGGCAACGTCAACGCGATGTTCACCAACCTCTCGCGCCGCTCCCAGGGCCTCATCCAGCGTCAGCTCTCGCTCATCTCCGAGCTGGAGTCCCGTGAGGCCGACCCGGACCAGCTGTCCTCGCTCTTCAAGCTCGACCACCTCGCGACCCGCATGCGCCGTAACGGTGAGAACCTCCTGGTCCTCGCCGGTGAAGAGCCCGGCCGCCGCTGGACCCGCCCGGTCCCGCTGGTCGACGTGCTCCGCGCCGCCGCCTCCGAGGTGGAGCAGTACGAGCGCATCGAGCTCTCCTCCGTGCCGACCACCGAAGTCGCCGGCCGTGTGGTCAACGACCTCGTGCACCTCCTCGCCGAGCTGCTGGAGAACGCGACCTCCTTCTCCTCGCCGCAGACCAAGGTCAAGGTCACCGGTCACGCGCTGCCCGACGGCCGGGTGCTGATCGAGATCCACGACACCGGTATCGGCCTCTCCCCCGAGGACCTCGCGGCGATCAACGAGCGGCTCGCCTCGCCGCCCACCGTGGACGTCTCGGTCTCCCGCCGCATGGGTCTGTTCGTGGTCGGCCGCCTGTCGCAGCGCCACGGCATCCGCATCCAGCTCCGTCCGTCCGACTCCGGTGGTACGACCGCGCTGGTCATGCTCCCCGTCGATGTCGCCCAGGGCGGCAAGAAGCCCGCTCCGGGCAAGCCCGGTCAGGCCGCCGTCGGTTCCGCGGCGGCAGCCGCCGCGGCCGGTGCCGGTGCGGCCCGCCGGGGCAACGGCCAGGGCGGCTCCGCGCTCGGCGCGGGTGCGCCCGCCCCCGGCAACGGTGGACTTCTCGGTGCCGGGGCCGCTCCGCGCAGCCAGGTCGGTGCCGGTCAGGGCCCGCGGGCCGCGCTGCCCGGTGCGGGCGGTGGACGTCCGGGTGGACCCGGCGGTCCGGGCGGTGCGCGTGGACCCCAGGGTCCCTCGGCGCCGCAGGGCCGTCCGGCCGCGGGTTCCGGTGCCGGTCTCTTCGGTCAGGCGCCGGGTGCCCCGCAGGGCATGCAGGCCGCCGGTCCGGGTGCCCCGCAGGGCTTCGGTGACGGTCGCCAGGACGCCTTCGGCGGGATACCGCCGCAGAACAACCCGGTGCCGCCGCAGCGCACGAGCAACGACGAGCCCGAGCCGCCCCGCGGTGGTGGCCGGCGTCGCGGCCGTCAGCCGCAGCTCCCGCCGCGCGGTGGCCCCCGGGCCGAGCTGCCCGGCGGCGGCAACAACCAGCGCCCCAGCTGGAGCGACGAGAACGCGCAGCCCCCGCTGGGCCGCGGCAACCTCGACGCCCCGCGCGGTCACGACGAGCGGGACGCGGAGCAGACCTCCCGGATGCCGCGCATCGACGACCGCCAGGGCCCCGCGGCCACGACGGAGATGCCGGCGATTCCGCGCCGCGACGCACAGGACAGCGGCCAGTTCCCGCGCCCGGGCACCAACGGGCAGCAGAACACGGGCCAGTTCCCGCGTCCCGGCGCCAACGGATCGCAGAACACGGGGCAGTTCACCCGTCCCGGTGCGAACGGATCGCAGGACAGCGGGCAGTTCCCGCGTCCGGGTGCGGGCGGACCGCAGGACACCGGCTCGTTCCCGCGGCCGGACTTCGACGCCCCGCGTCCCGGCGCCAACTCCCCGCAGAACGGCGGCCAGTTCGTCCGCTCGGATGTCTTCGGCGCTCCGAACAGCCCGGCCAACAACCCGTCGAACCCGGCCAACACGGGACAGTTCGCTGTCCCGCAGGCGTACGACCCCAGTTCCACGGGCCAGTTCGCGACACCCGGCTTTGACAACGGCTCCACCGGTCAGCACAATCTGCCGAACCGTCAGAACCCCGCGAACACCGGGCAGTTCGAGCGGCCGCAGGTGAACGGGAACCGCAACGGCGCCGACCTCGGCACCCAGCGGCCGCCCGCCCCGCAGCGTCCCACCCGCCAGGAGCCCGAGGCGTTGCCGCCTGCCACGGGTCCCGGTGACGGCAGGACGCCGCTGTACGACACGCTGGAGACCAACTGGTTCCACGGCCAGCAGGCGGAGCAGCAGAGCCAGACCAACGGCTCCGCCCCCGCCCCGCAGCCGCAGGCACCGTCGTCGGCTCCGGCTACACCCCCTCAACGTCCCACGGGCGGTACCTGGCGCAGCTCGCCGAACGACGACCTCGTTCGGCAGGCAGAGCGTGTACGGCAACCGGCCGCGGGCGGCGTCACCACTTCCGGCCTGCCGCGCCGGGTGCCCAGGGCGAACCTCGTCCCGGGTACGGCTCAGCAGCAACAGCACCAAACCGGTCCGCAGGTCTCCCGTGCGCCTGACGACGTACGCGGCCGGCTGACCAATCTCCGTCGGGGCATCGCACAGGGCCGCCAGGCCGGTACGGGTACCGGCCAGACCGGCAGCTTCCCCAGCCCCACTCACCAGCAGGAGCGTTAGTTGAGCCAGATGAGCCAGGCGGCACAGAACCTCAACTGGTTGATAACCAACTTCGTGGACAACACCCCCGGGGTGTCCCACACCGTCGTCGTGTCTGCCGACGGACTCCTTCTGGCCATGTCGGAAGGGTTCCCGCGCGACCGCGCCGACCAGCTCGCGGCCGTGGCCTCCGGGCTCACCTCGCTGACGGCCGGGGCATCCCGGATCTTCGAGGGCGGCGACGTGGCACAGACGGTCGTGGAGATGGAACGGGGATTCCTCTTCCTCATGTCCGTCTCGGACGGCTCGTCCCTGGCAGTGCTCGCGCACCCCGAGTGCGACATCGGTCTCGTCGGCTATGAGATGGCACTGCTCGTCGACCGTGCGGGGGCGGTCCTCACACCGGACCTGCGCGCCGAACTCCAGGGCAGTCTGCTTCACTGACCGGCCCCGGCACCACCCGTCTCACCAAATCACCGTCCGGCCGCCACAATCCCCCCACCGGCCCTGTCAGACGGCTAGCCCGACCGACTTGCTGTCCCGCCCGGAGGATTCATGACCCCGCCCACCGCCTCTCACGACCCGTACGCCGAGCCGTACGGGGACGAGGGCGACCAGCCGCTGGTCCGTCCGTACGCGATGACCGGCGGCCGGACCCGGCCGCGCTATCAGCTCGCCATAGAGGCACTGATCAGCACCACGGCCGACCCGGCAGCGCTGATGGGACTGCTCCCTGAGCACCAGCGCATCTGCCACCTGTGCCGCGAGGTCAAGTCGGTCGCGGAGGTGTCGGCACTCCTCGCCATGCCCCTCGGTGTGGCCAGGATCCTCGTCGCGGACCTCGCCGAGGCCGGACTGGTGGCCATCCACCAGCCGGGCGGCGACGAGAACAACGGCGGCGCACCGGACGTGACGCTGCTCGAAAGGGTGCTCAGTGGACTTCGCAAGCTCTGACGGAGGGCGGGCGACCACCTCCGCGAAGATCGTGGTGGCGGGTGGCTTCGGCGTCGGCAAGACCACGTTCGTGGGTGCCGTCTCGGAGATCAACCCGCTGCGCACGGAGGCCGTCATGACGTCCGCGTCCGCGGGCATCGACGACCTCACCCACACCGGGGACAAGACCACCACCACGGTGGCCATGGACTTCGGACGCATCACCCTGGACCAGGACCTGATCCTGTACCTCTTCGGTACGCCGGGTCAGGACCGCTTCTGGTTCATGTGGGACGACCTGGTGCGCGGCGCGATCGGCGCCGTCGTCCTGGTGGACACCCGCCGTCTCGCCGACTGCTTCCCCGCGGTCGACTACTTCGAGAACAGCGGGCTGCCCTTCGTCATCGCCCTCAACGGATTCGACGGCCACCAGCCGTACAACCCCGAAGAGGTCCGCGAGGCGCTTCAGATCGGCCCGGACGCGCCGATCATCACGACGGACGCCCGGCACCGCTCGGACGCCAAGAGTGCGCTGATCACGCTGGTCGAGCACGCGCTCATGGCCCGGCTGCGGTAGCGCTCTGGCGGGCCTCCGCATATGCAGTTCTCAAGTCGGCAGCGCCATACGGCAGTTGTCGTAGACGCCCCGGAGCCGACTGTGGCCTTTGACACGGTCGGCCCCGGTGTTCATAACGTTTCGGCAGAGGAATCGGGTGGTACCGCAACGCGTCGCGGTCATCCGGTGCCACTGCGCTAACAAAGCCCCGTCTTTTGGCGGGGCTCGCTCTTTATGACCGTTTTATCTGGGGCTTACATCACTCGGAATCCGCGGTTCCGACTGTTTGGAATCGCGCAGGCTGACGTGCTGGAATGCCTGAACTGCCCAATAGTCAACGACGTACTGATAGGCAGAGGTCGTTGACGGGCTTGAGACACTGCGGCACGACGATAGGTGCCGACCGCCGGAAGGTTGTTGGTCGAGTGAGGCGAAGCAAGAACGGTCCCGAGCCGTCGGCCCGGGGCAACTTCACCCCGCCGCCGCGCGGAGCGGCGCCCGCCCCTGTGCCAGGCTCGGAGCCCACGGCGCCACCCGCTCCGAGCGGCAGCCGTTTCTCCCCCCGCAACTGGCGGGTGCCTACCAGGCTGAACGCGATCCTGCTCATACCCGTGGTGGTCGGCCTCGTCATGGGCGGCTTCCAGGTGAAGAGCTCGATCGACACCTGGCAGAACGCCGAGGACGCGGAGAAGACCGCCCGCCTGGTGCAGGCGGCCCTGACCTACAGCAACGCGATCACCAACGAGCGTGACACCACCGCCGCGCCGCTGCTGCTGGGCAAGGGCGTGAAGGACCCGACGGTCGTCGCGGCCCGCAAGGCCACCGACGAAGCCGCGGACACCTTCGACAAGGCCGCGCAGAACATGCCGGACCAGTCGGGCCTGGAGCGCCGGCTCAGCCGCTTCCGCAAGGTCGAGCCGCAGCTGACGTCCATCCGGGCCGCCGCGTACACCACCAAGTTCACGGGCGTGCAGACCGAAGAGGCGTACGTGAACCTGGAGCACCCGCTCCTCGAGTTCTCGAACGAACTGGGCCTCGGCACCGGCAACATCACCAGCTACGGCCGCTCGGTCTACGCCATCGCACTCGCCAAGGGCGCGCTCTCCCTGGAGCGCTCCATCGGCATGCACCTGCTGGTCAAGCCGGGCCCCGGCCAGGGCAGCCTCGCCACCCAGCGCACCGCCATCACCTCGTACGCGTACCTGGAGGGCATCGCCATCCAGGAGTACCAGGCCGGTGGTACCGACGCGGACATCGCGAAGCTGAACACTGCCATGGCGAAGGTCAAGACCGACGGCGCGACCATGGTCAAGCAGGCCGCCGCGCAGGCGAAGGCCGCCAACGAGACGTATGTGCCGCCGCCGGCCAACCCGATCGACATGATCACGGCGATGTCCCAGTTGCAGACCACGGACGCCTCGGCGCGCGCCGCGCTCGCCGAGAAGGGCATCACCGCGCAGAACTGGTGGGCGGGCACGACCCTCAAGTACGAGGCGTACCGCAAGATCGAGGAGGACAAGGCCGACACCGCGGTGAGCGAGGCGTCGGACATCGCCGACAACGCCAAGCGTGACGCCATCATCACCGGTGCCGCCGTCGTCGTCGCCCTCCTCCTCGCCTTCATCCTGGCCGGTGCCGTCGCCCGCCAGATGAGCCGCGCGATGCGCCAGCTGCGCAACGCGGCCTTCGGCATCGCCGAGCAGCGCCTCCCGATGCTGGTCGACCAGCTCTCGCGCACCGACCCCGGCCGGGTGGACACCAGGATCTCGCCGATCCCCATCACCACGACCGACGAGATCGGCGAAGTCGCCCGCGCCTTCGACCAGGTCCACCGCGAGGCCGTACGACTGGCCGCCGAGCAGGCTCTCCTGCGGGGCAACATCAACGCGATCTTCACCAACCTGTCGCGCCGCAACCAGTCGTTGATCGAGGGCCAGTTGACCCTGATCACCGACCTGGAGAACAACGAGGCCGACCCGGACCAGCTGGAGAACCTCTTCCGCCTGGACCACCTCGCGACCCGTATGCGCCGCAACGGCGAGAACCTCCTGGTCCTCGCCGGCGAGGAGCCCGGCCGCCGCTGGGACCAGCCGGTCCCGCTGGTCGACGTGCTGCGCGCCGCCTCCTCCGAGGTGGAGCAGTACGAGCGCATCGAGCTGTCGGGTGTCCCGGAGGCCGAGATCCACGGCCGTGCCGTGACCGACCTCGTGCACCTGCTCGCCGAGCTGCTGGAGAACGCGACGACGTTCTCCTCCCCGCAGACCAAGGTTCGCGTGACGGCCACCCGTCTCCCCGACGGCCGGGTCATGATCGAGATCCACGACAAGGGCATCGGCCTCACCGCCGAGGACTTCGCCGACATCAACCACAAGCTGGCCAACCCGCCGACCGTGGACGTCGCGATCTCCCAGCGCATGGGCCTGTTCGTGGTCGGCCGACTGTCCGACCGGCACGGCATCCGCGTCCAGCTCCGCCCCTCGGGCGAGCAGGCCGGCACGACCTCGCTGGTCATGCTGCCGGACGCGATCACGCACGGTGGCGGTGGTGAATCGCAGCTCCAGCGCGACGAGTTCACCGTCTCGCAGATCATGCCGGAGCAGCCGCAGCTCCAGTACCAGGGCGAGGACTTCAACCAGACCCCGCTGCGCACGGCGGCCGAGCTCGGCTTCGACGACACCCGCTACTCCGAGGTGCCGGACGACATCCGCGAGCTGGACCCGGTGGGCCGCTCGCTGATGCGCGAGGAGCGCCGCGCGGCCCTGGAGTCCCAGAAGCCGGGCCAGGAGCTCGACCCGGGCGAATACCCGGAGTTCACCGAGTTCGACACCCCGCAGCAGCAGCCGTACGGCAACGGACAGCAGGGCTACCAGGACCAGCCGACCGGGTTCACCGGCCAGCCCGCGTACGAGGAGCAGCAGCAGACGTCGTACGACGAGCCGCGCCAACCCTCGTACGACGAGCAGTACTTCGCGCCCAACGGCACGGCACCGCAGACCGACTCCTTCCCGCCGAACGGCGGTTACCCGGAGCCCGGGTACGCGGAGCCGGCGCAGGAGGAGCGCGCGGCGCAGCATCCCGCTGGTTCGGAGACGTTCTCGGGGTTCGAAGAGCCGTCCTACCAGGACGACTGGCCGCAGCAGGACGGTTACCGGAACGGGTACCCGGACCAGTACGCTCCGGAAGCGGAGTCCACGCAGGCCGCTGACGTCAGTGAGCGGGACCACGTAGGCTTCGAGCGTCCGGGACCGGCTCCCTCCGCCGTCCACGCGCTGACCGACGCCGGACTGCCGCGCCGCGGTTCGGCCGCGAACGGCACGAACGGTTCGCAGCCCGCGCAGTCGACTCCGTCGGCGCCGGAGAGCAAGGTCGATGTCTTCGGCACCGCGAACGGCAGCGGCACCACCGGTGCCGTGGACTGGCGGTCGGCGAACGATCAGCGCTGGCAGCAGGCGTCGGCGCTGAAGAAGCCGAAGGCGGGCGGGGTCACCTCCTCCGGCCTGCCGCGGCGGGTACCCAAGGCCAACCTGGTCGAGGGCACCGCCGAGAGCACCCCCCAGGGCGGCCCCCAGGTCTCCCGCGCTCCCGAGGACATCCGGGGCAGGCTCAGCAACCTGCGCCGCGGAGTCCAGCGGGGACGCAGCGAAGGCAGTGAAACGAACGGTCGGGGCTTCGGCACCGACAGCACCTACAACCAGGAGCGTTAGTGTGAGCCCGATGAGCCAGGCGGCGCAGAACCTGAACTGGTTGATCACCAACTTCGTGGACAACACCCCCGGTGTGTCCCACACGGTGGTGGTCTCCGCCGACGGACTCCTTCTGGCGATGTCCGAAGGGTTCCCGCGCGACCGTGCCGATCAGTTGGCGGCCGTGGCGTCGGGTCTTACCTCCCTGACCGCCGGTGCCTCGCGCATCTTCGAGGGCGGCAGCGTGAACCAGACGGTTGTGGAGATGGAGCGGGGATTCCTCTTCATCATGTCCGTATCGGATGGTTCCTCGCTCGCAGTTCTCGCGCACCCCGAGGCGGACATCGGCCTCATTGGGTACGAGATGGCCCTTCTGGTGGACCGTGCGGGTACGGTCCTGACCCCGGACCTTCGAGCGGAGCTCCAGGGGAGCCTTCTCAACTAACAGATGGACGGTGCGTTTTGGCGTCCTGAGGCCATAAGGTTTCGGGACGCGGCTCCACATTGATGGGTGCCCGGCACAGTCGGAGGAGGAGAAAGTGGCAACACCCCCAGGCGGTTCGTCTTCGGGCAACTGGTCGTACGGCCCCGGCCAGGGGCAGGGCGACGGTTCCCAGAACCGGTACAACTTCCCCTCCTCGCCGTCCCCGCGCCGTCAGCAGCCGTACCCGCAGGGCCCCGGCCCTTCGCCGTACGACCAGCCGCCGGCGCCGCGCATCCAGCCTGTGCAGCCCCATCGGCGCTCTCCCGAGTCGGCGCCCGCCGGATCGACGAGCAACCCTCTGGTACGTCCGTACGCCATGACCGGCGGCCGGACGCGCCCCCGCTACCAGCTCGCCATCGAGGCGCTGGTGCACACCACCGCGCAGCCGCACCAGATGCAGGGCCAGTTGCCCGAGCATCAGCGGATCTGCAACCTCTGCCGGGAGATCAAGTCGGTGGCCGAGATCTCGGCCCTCCTGACGATCCCTCTCGGTGTGGCCAGGATCCTCGTCGCCGACTTGGCGGAGGCGGGCCTGGTCGCCATTCATCAACCCGGCGGCGACGAGAACGCCGGCGGCCAGCCAGACGTGACATTGCTCGAAAGGGTGCTCAGTGGACTTCGCAAGCTCTAGCGGCGGTCCTTCCCGCTCCACCACATCAGCGAAGATCGTGGTGGCGGGTGGCTTCGGCGTGGGCAAGACCACGTTCGTCGGGGCCGTCTCGGAGATCAACCCGCTGCGTACCGAGGCTGTGATGACGTCCGCGAGCGCGGGCATCGACGACCTCACCCACACCGGAGACAAGACGACCACGACGGTCGCGATGGACTTCGGACGCATCACCCTGGACCAGGACCTGATCCTGTACCTCTTCGGTACGCCGGGTCAGGACCGCTTCTGGTTCATGTGGGACGACCTGGTGCGCGGCGCGATCGGCGCGATCGTGCTCGTGGACACCCGCCGTCTCGCCGACTGCTTCCCCGCGGTCGACTACTTCGAGAACTCGGGTCTCCCGTTCGTCATCGCCCTCAACGGATTCGACGGCCACCAGCCGTACAACCCCGAAGAGGTCCGCGAGGCGCTACAGATCGGCCCGGACGCACCGATCATCACGACGGACGCCCGCCACCGCGCGGACGCCAAGTCGGCTCTGATCACGCTGGTCGAGCACGCGCTGATGGCCCGCCTTCGGTAGTACGCGGCATTACGACACCAAGGGGCCAACTCCGGCTGGAGTAGGCCCCTTTGTCGTACCCCCCTGCCACAATGGACGCTCTTCGGTTCGGCGAGGGGGACGGGATGAGCGCGGAGGCGGCGGCACTGCGTCTGGGGGCGACTGTGGTGAACACGGCGGCGCAGACGTGGCTGGGGGGCAGACGGCGGGAGCTGGAGCGCCGGATACCGATGGAGGACCTTGTACGGGTGCGGGTGCCGGGGCTGCGCCAACAGCGCAGCGTCCGGCGCCAGTTCGAGGAGATGGCCGACACGGTGGCCGCGCGGATCGAGCCGTTCCTGGCCCAGGAGTTCCGCGGGCTGGACGAGAGCAGCCGGGAGGCCGCGCTCAACGGGGTGCGCGACACGTTCGCGCGCGCCGACCTGTCGAACGAGGCGGTCCTGGCGGCCGACGTGCAACCGGCCGAACTGATCCGCCGCATCACGGGATCGATAAGTACACCGCTCAGCCTCAGGGAACCCGAGACGCGTCTGTACGAAGTCCTCTTCAGCGAGTGCTGTGAGTACTACGTCAGCATCGTGCGAACCCTCCCGGTGTTCGAAGAGCGGACACTGGCCGAGCTGCTGGCCCACACCAACTCCCTGAGCGACCGGGTCGCCCGCGTCCTCGAACGCCTCCCCGACCGCTCCCTGTTCGCCCCGGACGGCACCGACCAGGACCAGGAATTCCGCCGTTGGTACATGGAGTTGGTCAGCAACAACCTCGATGAGGTGGAGCTGTTCCGGCGCACACCCGACCGCGCCGCCACTCAGGTCCGACTGTCGGTGGCTTACGTCAGCCTGCGGGCCACCGGAGACGAAGGGATCCGCCAGCACACCGTCCACGCGCTGCCGCTCAGGCAGGATCTGAGCGACTGGGAGGAATTCGGGGCCGAGAGTTCCGGGATGCGGGTGGAGTCCGCGCTCGGCGGGACGTCGCGGGTACTGCTGCGCGGCGAGGCCGGCTCCGGCAAGACCACGCTGCTGCGCTGGCTGGCGATCACGGCGGCACGGGGCGCCTTCACCGCCGAACTCGCCGACTGGAACGGCCTCACGCCCGTCTTCGTCAAGCTCCGCGAGTACAGCGGCCGTCCACTCCCCAAGAAGCCCGAGGAACTGCTGGACGGTGTCGCCGGGAACATCACCGGGATCATGCCCAAGGGCTGGGTGGAACGCCAACTGCGCGACGACAAGGTCCTGTTGCTGGTGGACGGAGTCGACGAACTACTCAGCTCGGAGCGGCGACCGGTACGGGACTGGCTGCGCAGGCTGCTCGGAACGTACGGCGACATACGGGTGGTGGTGACCTCGCGCCCGACCGCCGCCGGGACGGACTGGCTACACCGGGAGGACTTCACCGCGCTCCACCTGGACCGGATGACACCACCAGACCTCGCCGCGTTCGTACGGCAGTGGCATCTGGCCGTCCGTGAACTGGGCGACGAACTCCCCTGTGCCATCGACGAGTTGCCGCGCTACGAACAGTCCCTGCTTAACAGTCTCAAGGACAGCGCGCATCTCCAGTCCCTTGCAGGCACCCCACTGCTCGCCGCGATGCTGTGCGCGATGCACCTGAACCGGGGCGGCCAACTCCCCGGGGACCGCATGGAGTTGTACCGCAACGCCCTGCACACCCTGGTCCACGACCGCGACGCCGACCGGAACGTACCGAGCGCGCTGAACAGCAAGCTCAGCCTCGGCGACAAGCTGGTCGTGCTGCGGGATCTCGCCTGGCGCCTCTCGGACAACAACCGCAGCGAGATCGCCCTGGACCAGGCCGCCGTCCATGTCTCGGCCAAGCTCTCGGCAATGCGGCACCTGGAGGTACAGGACGGTCTCCGAGTTCTCGAACAACTACGGGACCGCTCCGGCATCCTCCGCTCCCCCGTCGAAGGCCGCCTCGACTTCGTCCATCGGACCTTCCAGGAGTATCTGGCCGCCGCGGAGGCCACAGAGGAGGACCGAATCGGCAACCTGGTCGGGCGGGCCCATCTGGACTCGTGGCGCGAGACGATCATCATGGCCGTCGGACACGCCAACTCCCGCCAGCGGCAGGAGCTGTTGAACGGCATCCTCGACCGGGCGGAGGCGGAGCCCCGGCATGCGCGGGCGCTGCGACTCCTCGCGGCTTCGTGCCAGGAGACGCTGCCGTCGGTCTCGGTCGAGCTTGCGGGGCGGCTGGACGGGGCGATGTCGGCGCTACTTCCGGCTCATCGTCCTACGGACGCCCCGGCTCTGGCGACTGTGGGGACGAGCTTGCTGCGGCGGTTGCCGCGTTCGCTGGGCGAGTTGACGGAGAAGTCCGCAATACAGACAGTGCGGACCGTGGCGATGATCGGCGGTGAGGAGGCTCTGGCGTTGATGGTGGGGTATGCCGAGGACCGGCGCGCCCTCGTCATCGACGAGATCATCGAGGCCTGGGCGTACTTCAACGCGGACGCCTACGGCGAGCAAGTACTGGCCGGGCTGCCGCTGGAGGAACACGACGTGCGTCTCAGGCACTCCCAACAGTGGCGCGCAGCAACTCGGTTGAAGTCCATCACGAGGCTGTCGATCTATTACCCGCTCCCGGCGCTCGCTGCCTTGGATCAGCTTCCGCCCCTGAGGGAACTGTCGGTCTACAATCTTCGCGCCCCCGGAGACCTCTCAGTGCTGACGGCTCACCCACAGCTGGAGTGGTTCACGGTCCTTGGTCGAGGAAAGCTGCACGGGCTCGAATCCGTGGAGAACTTGGGGAACCTCTTCCGACTGGGGCTCGGCCACCAGGGTACGGCCCGCCTCGACAGTCTGCGTCTTGGGCCGACCACGTCCTGGCTGAGCCTCTACGAACTGAGCGGGACCAGCGAACTGACCGCTTTGAGGAACTTCCCCGATATCGAAAGCCTTGTTCTGTCGACCGCGAGCACATGTGCGCCGCGTGGCCTGGGCAGCGTCTCGGCCATGCCCGGGCTCGATGCCCTCAGGCTCAGAAACATGCACTTGCCGGAGTGGCTGACAGCACGTGAACCCCTTCCGGCCAAACTGCGGACACTCACGCTGGATTACTGCGTCGCGCCTAGGGACTCCCGTGCCTACCGCGATCTCAGCTCTCTCGACTCGCTGTTCATGACGTCCTGCCGGACTCCCGACGGCGATTCCATCACCGCCCTCGACCTTCCGGTCAAGTACCTCAGCGTCGACTGACCCCGCGAACGCCAACAGCCCCACCCTCCCGCAGGAGAATGGGGCCGTAGCGAACGCGCTAAAACGCTCAGTGCCAGCTATGCGGAGCCCGAAACCCACCCTCGCGCTCCAGCCGACGCCAGCCGGCCTTAGGCAGCGGACGGTGAGCCGGGGTTTCCGCAGGCGCGGCCGCCGCGCGGGCCAGGAGGATGGCCGTGATGGCGGCGACTTCCTCGGGCTCGGCGTGGCCCTTCTCGACACGAATGTCAGGGGTGCTCATAGGTTCAGTCTCCGTGGCTGAGGTTTCCGCACGGGTAGCGCGGAGGGTCCGCTGGGTTACTGCGGGGGGTTGCCGTGCTTACGCGAGGGCAGGTCGGCGTGCTTGGTGTGCAGCATCGCGAGCGACTTGATGAGTACTTCGCGGGTCTCGGCGGGGTCGATGACGTCGTCGACGAGTCCGCGCTCAGCCGCGTAATACGGGTGCATCAGCTCGGACTTGTACTCCTTGACCATGCGCGTCCGCATCGCCTCGGGGTCCTCGGCGTCGGCGATCTGGCGGCGGAAGATGACGTTGGCGGCACCTTCGGCGCCCATCACGGCGATCTCGTTGGTGGGCCAGGCGTAGGTGAGGTCGGCGCCGATGGACTGGCTGTCCATGACGATGTAGGCACCTCCGTACGCCTTGCGCAGGATGAGCGAAATCCTCGGCACGGTGGCGTTGCAGTACGCGTAGAGCAGCTTCGCTCCGTGCCGGATGATTCCGCCGTGCTCCTGGTCGACGCCGGGAAGGAATCCCGGAACGTCCAGGAACGTAACGATCGGAATGTTAAAAGCGTCACACATCTGGACAAAGCGCGCAGCTTTTTCGCTGGCCTCGATGTCCAGGACGCCCGCGAGGGTCTGCGGCTGGTTGGCGACGATGCCGACGACCTGGCCGTCGAGGCGGGCCAGCGCGCAGATGATGTTGCGGGCCCAACGCTCGTGAATCTCAAGGTAGTCGCCATCGTCGACGATCTCCTCGATGACCTTGGTCATGTCGTACGGCCGGTTGCCGTCGGCCGGGACCAGGTCCAGCAGGACGTCCGAGCGGCGCTCGGCCTCGTCGCTCGACTCCGCGCGGGGCGGGTTCTCGCGGTTGTTCTGCGGGAGCATCGACAGGAGGTAGCGCACCTCGGCGAGGCAGGTCTCCTCGTCGTCGTAGGCGAAGTGACAGACGCCGCTCGTCTCGGCGTGGACGTCGGCGCCACCGAGGCCGTTCTGCGAGATCTCCTCGCCCGTCACCGCCTTGACCACGTCCGGGCCCGTGATGAACATCTGGGACGTCTCGCGGACCATGAACACGAAGTCCGTGAGGGCGGGGCTGTAGGCCGCGCCGCCCGCGCACGGGCCGAGCATCACGGAGATCTGCGGGATGACCCCGGAGGCCTTGGTGTTGCGCTGGAAGATGCCGCCGTACCCGGCGAGAGCTGAGACGCCCTCCTGGATACGCGCGCCCGCGCCGTCGTTCAGGGAGACCAGGGGTGCGCCGGCCGCGATGGCCATGTCCATGATCTTGTGGATCTTCGTGGCGTGGGCCTCGCCCAGCGCGCCGCCGAAGATCCGGAAGTCGTGCGCGTAGACGAAGACCGTGCGGCCCTCGACCGTGCCCCAGCCGGTGATGACACCGTCGGTGTACGGCTTCTTCGCCTCCAGGCCGAAGCCCACGGCGCGGTGCCGGCGCAGCTGCTCGACCTCCCGGAAGGACCCGGGGTCGAGGAGCAGGTCGATACGCTCCCGGCCGGTCAGCTTCCCCTTGGCGTGCTGCGCCTCGGTCGCCTTCTCGCTCGGGCCGGCCAGTGCCCGCGCACGGATCTCGTGCAGCTCGGCCACTCGCCCGCGCGCGTCCGTCGGCTCACCCGGCGCCTCATCCAAAACGGTCATGTACTGACCCTACGAAGCACACCAAGGAAAGGGCGCCGTCGACTCTGCACAGTCTCCGGCCCGTTTTCCTGGTACCCCTGAACAGAACCTGACCGGCATGCAGGCGTTCCGACTGCTCACGGGGCATGCTGGTTGTAGGGGTTACACAAAGCCGACAGCTGAGAGCCACCTCACATTCAGGTCGGCGGATGCCATCCCCAGGGTGATTCCCGGAGCGATTTCCGGAGTGTTTCCCGCGTTGCCGGGGCCGCCCGGAGGGCGTACTCGTAGTAGTTGGCAGAACACCCTGCGGATGATGTTGAAAATTGAATGGAATAGGTCTACGGTCCTTCGTGTTGGCATCGTTGAACGTTCAACAGATTCATCCCCGCACACTCCCCGTCCCCTTTAGGAGCACGTCATGGGCATCTTCGGCCGCAAGAACGACGACACCGACACCACCTCGGCCCCCGCCGCCGGCAACCCCGACCTCGCCGCGCTGACCGGCGACTACGCGATCGACCCGTCGCACACCACGCTCGGCTTCACCGCCCGCCACGCGATGGTCACCAACGTCAAGGGCAAGTTCCTCGACTTCACCGGCACGCTGCACCTGGACGGGTCCGACCCGGCCAAATCCACCGCGTCCTTCGACGTGAAGATGGACAGCATCGACACCGGCTCGGCGGACCGCGACGGTCACCTCAAGAGCGCGGACTTCTTCAAGACGGAGGAGTTCCCCACGATGACCTTCCGATCCACCTCGGCCGAGGCCCTCGGCGGCGACGACTACCGCATCACGGGTGACCTGGAGATCCTCGGCACCACCAAGCCGATCACCATCGACCTGGAGTTCAACGGCGCCGCGAAGGACCCGTTCGGCAACGAGCGCGTCGGCTTCGAGGGCAAGGCCGAGATCATGCGCTCCGACTTCGGTCTCACCTGGAACGCGGCGCTGGAGACCGGTGGCGTCCTCGTCTCCGAGAAGATCAAGCTGAACTTCGACATCTCGGCGATCAAGAGCGCCTGAGCTTGAGCCAGACCGCCAGATCCTCGATCTCGGCGTCCACGGCATCGGCGATGCTCCGGGTGAACTCGACGTCCTGATGGACGGCGTTCACCAGGAGCACGCCGGCCTTGCGGTCGGCGGTGGCGTCGAGCTTTCCGACGAGCTGGTCGCCGTACAGAATCGGCAGGGCGAAGTAACCCCAGCGGCGCTTCTCGGCCGGCTTGTACATCTCCAACTGGTAGTCGTAGCCGAAGAGTTCGGTGGTGCGCTTCCGGTCGTGGAGGAGCCGGTCGAACGGGGAGAGCAGGGCCGCGCGGCCGGTGAACTCCCTGTCCAGGTACGTCGGGTCGACGCGCCACTCCCCCTTCACCCCCTCGACGACGGCCGGTTCGCCGGCCTCACCGACGACGGCGGGTTCGACCGGGAGCGCGGTGCCGGTGGCCCGGGCGATACCGAGCGCGCGCAGTCTCCGTTCGTCGCGGAGACGGCGCGCTTCTTCGCGCGATACGGCGGGTTCGTCCGGGTAGACGCGTGAGGCCAGGTCCCACAGTCGTTCCC
>NZ_JBLTJC010000081.1:0-33865 GCF_048158785.1 Streptomyces colwelliae
CAGCAGGCCGTTGACCAGGCGGCTCATCCGGACCACCTCCGCCGTCGCCTGTTCCACGTCCTCCCGTACGAACTCGTCGTCCACGCCGTCCGCGATGTTGTCCAGCGAGAGCCGCAACGCCGTGAGCCTCGGCCGCCGCATCCGCGCCGCCAAGTGGTCGTACCTCTATCTGGCCCCAATGGCCGTACTCCTGCTGGCTTTTGTGGTCTACCCGATCTTCGCCTCCTTCGGCTACACCTTCTACCGCTGGAACGGCATCGGCGCCCCCGGCGACTACGTGGGCCTCGCCAACTTCCGCCAGATCCTGCACGACGGCATCTTCTGGGGCGCGGTCGAGCACACCTTCGTCTACGCCTTCGTGCTCGTCCCGGTGCAACTCCTGCTGGCGTTGGCGCTCGCGCTCGTACTGAACAACCCGAAGCTCAAGTTCGCGCTGTTCTTCCGGACCGTCTACTTCATCCCCGTCGTCACCTCGGCCGCGGTCGTCGGTGTCGTCATCCAGCTCATGCTCGCCAACTTCGGTGATTCGGCGGGGAGTCTGCTCGCCAAGACCGGGGTGACCGACGGGCACGTCGACTGGCTCGGCGACCCGCACACCGCGCTCGCCGTGATCATCGCCATCGGCATCTGGCACACCCTGGGCTACAACCTCGTCTACTTCCTCGCCGGACTACAGACCATCCCGGCCGAGTTGTACGAGGCGGCGAAGCTCGACGGCTGCGGACCGGTGCAGTCCTTCTTCCGCATCACCATCCCGATGCTGCGCCAAGTCGGCGTCGTCATCGTGGTGTTGGCGTTCATCGGCAGCTTCCAGGTCTTCGACCTGGTGCAGGTCCTCACCGGCGGCGGCCCGTACTTCGCCACCGAGGTCGTCAACACGTACATCTACCACCTGGCCTTCGGCGGCTCGGCCGGCGCCGCCGCCCAGCCCGACATCGGCCTGGCCTCCGCCGCCTCGTTCCTCTACGGACTGCTCCTCATCGTCTTCTCCGCGCTCCAGGTCCTCGCCCTGCGCGGGATCAGCCGACGGCGCACGGCCGCCGACCGATAGGCCAACCAATCAACGGCCGCCAACCAGCAAAGGGTCACGTCGATGTCCACACTGTCCCAACGCCCGCGCCTGCGCATGCAGTTGAGCCTGCGCCGAGGCCGACGAGGCCTGCTCTACCTCGCGCTGCTCGGCGGCGGCCTCATCTGGCTCTACCCGTTCCTGTGGGCGCTCGGCAGTTCGCTCAAGAGCACCGACGGCTTCTTCTCCGGCGGGCTGAACCCGATCCCGTCCGAGTTCCACTGGTCCAACTACAGCGAGGCCTGGACCCAGGCGGACTTCAGCCGGTTCTTCGTCAACACGGTCCTGTTCGCGACCGGCACGGTCATCGTCACGCTGCTCGCCACCTCCATGGCCGGCTACGTCCTGGCCCGCACCGACTTCCCCGGCAAGAAGCTGTGGCTGGGCCTGGTCGGGGTGACGCTCTTCCTGCCGCACGGCTACACGATCATCCCGGTCTTCGACCTCATCCAGCGCCTCCATCTCCTCAACACCCTCTGGTCGGTGGTCATCGTCCAGTCGGCGGGCGGGATGGTCTTCGGCACCTTCCTCTTCATGGGCTACTTCACGACGATCGACCGGGGGCTGGAGGACGCGGCCCGCGTGGACGGCGCGAACTTCCACCAGATCTTCTGGCGGATCATGCTCCCGCTGTCCGGACCGATGCTGGCGACCGTCGGCCTGTTCGCCTGCATCAACGCCTGGAACAGCTTCTTCATCCCGCTGGTCTTCACCCTCTCCCGCCCCGACCTGCACACCCTCTCGGTGGGCATGTTCAACTTCATCGGTCAGAACTCCACCGCCTGGACCCTGGTGTGCGCGGGGTCGGTCATCACGCTGCTGCCCATCGTCCTGATCTTCATCGTGCTCCAGCGGTTCTTCATCAACGGGCTTGCGGGCGCGGTCAAGCAGTAGTGGGGGAGCGGCCACCGGGTCAGCCACCGCCGTCGAGGTCCGTCCGCTGCCGCAGCACGCGCAGTTCGTGACCGGCGATCTCCATCTCGTACAGCTTGCCGCGCGCGTTCTCGAACGGGCGGTGCAGGATCATCATCAGCCGCCCGCCGAACGTGTGGAACAGCATGCCGTGACCGCTGTCGTTCCGGACCAGCGGTCGCTGTTGCTGCCAAGGCCCTTGGATCGCACGGGACTTGGAGACGGCGTAGGTCTGCACGTAGCCACCGGTGAGGGTGCCGTCCGCGCCGACCACGTTCTTCTCGTACGTCGACCACAGCATGAGCAGCGGCCCGTCAGGGGTGCGGTACAACTGCGGGCCGTCCGTGACGTAGGGCGGGAGTTGGTGCGGTACACCGGCGGGGATCTCCTCGCCGATCCAGGGCGCGTCCGAGGCCTTGAAGAGGAAGACCGGATCGCCGATCGTCCCGGTCAGGTCCGGGGCCAGCCGGATCGCCTCCATCGTGCCGTCGACGGTCTGTAGCCACTCGTGCGCGTACACCATCCACGGCTGCCCGGACGGGTCGACGTACAGCGTGCCGTCCAGGGTCATGAGGTGCTCGGGTGGAGTGGGGCGTGCGGGGTCGACCCAAGTGAAGGGTCCCAGCAGGGATTCGGACACGGCCGTGATCGTGCCCCGCCGATGGTTCGCGAGCTGAAACGGCGTGCCCCAGCGGCCGGTTGGAGGCACCGGGAGGGGGCTGTCCTCGTCGTGCAGCGTGGTGAACAGGTAGTACCTGCCGTCCCAGGCGTGCACCTCCGGCGCCCAACCACCGTCGCCCGCCCAGGGGTTGCTCTGCTCCGCCGCCAGAAACACCACTGCGGGACGCGTCCAGTCACGCAGGTCGTGGCTGCGGTAGACCATCGTGCCGACGCCCTCCACGCCCGACACGGACGGGTCGTTGGACGTGTAGAGGTGATAAGTGCGGGTCGTGTCATCGGCGACCACGAACGGATCGTGCAACGGCATGTCGGGAAGCCGCATCGGCTCACTCACTTGATCGGTCGCCATGGTGTCACCGTAGAGCCCACAAACCCCGTGCGCATCACAGCTGTTGAGGGAAAAACGCTTGGACCGCGCGGGTGCCGACGCGGGACACTGCCACTTCTGGCCTGCCCGTTTACCGGGCCGCCGTCGACATCACGGGGTGGGGATGGGATCGCCTGAAACGCGCGACGTCGGGCCGCGCAGAGGCTCGGTGGCACTCGCACTTCGGTACTACGGACGGGAGTTGGCCCGGCTCCGCCGCTGGACCGCGCCCGCCACACTGCTGCCCGCGCTGGGCAACATCGGCATCAACTACATCGCGCCCCTGATCGTCGCCAAGCTCGTCGGCCGTATCGCCGGCGACGCGGGCATCAGCGTCCGGACGACGCTGCCGTACGTCCTCGGGTTCGCCGGAGTGCTGCTGCTCGCCGAGGTGTTCTGGCGCCTCGGGCTGCACTGTCTGAACCGGCTGGACGCGCTCGGCATCGAGCACCTGTATGTGATCGGCATGGACGAACTCTTCGCCAAGGACGCCGCGTTCTTCCACGACAACTTCGCCGGGTCGCTCACCAAACGGGTGTTGAGCTTCGCCTCCCGCTTCGAGGAGTTCGTCGACACGATGACGTTCCAGGTGGTGGGCAGCCTGGTCCCGCTGCTGTTCGGCTCGGTCGTGCTGTGGCGCTACGAACCGCTGCTCGTCGTGGGCCTGTTGGCGATGATCGCGCTCACCGCCCTGGTTGTCGCGCCCCTCATCCGGCGCCGCCAGGCACTCGTCGACCTGCGCGAGGAGGCCATCGCCCGGGTGTCCGGCCATGTCGCCGACAGCCTGATGAACATGGACACGGTCCGCGCGTTCGCCGCCGAGGAACGCGAGGCCGCCGAACACCGCTCCCGCGTCGCCCAGTCGAGGCGCCTCACGCTGCGCTCCTGGGACTACGGCAACCTCCGCATCGACACCCTGGTCGCACCGCTCTCCGTGCTCACCAACGCGCTGGGCCTGCTCCTCGCGGTGGCCCTCGGCGGCGGCGAACACGGCGTCGAGGCGGTCGTGGTGGCGTTCACGTACTACACGAACGCGACCCGGATCATGTTCGAGTTCAATCAGATCTACCGGCGTCTGGAAAGCTCGATGACCGAAGCCGCCCAGTTCACCGAGCTGTTGATGGCACCGCCCACCGTGGTCGACCCGGCCTCGCCCGAGCCGCTGCGCTCCCGCGCCACCGACGTCCGCTTCGAGAACGTGACCTTCGCCCACGCGGGCGCGGACACCCTCTTCGACGGGCTCGACCTGACCGTGCCCGGCGGCACGAAGATCGGCCTCGTCGGCCGGTCCGGCGGCGGCAAGACCACCCTCAGCCGACTGCTGCTGCGGATGACGGACATCGACGCCGGCCGCATCCTGATCGGCGGCCAGGACATCAGCAGGCTGCGCCAGGCCGACCTGCGCAGCCTGATCGCCTACGTGCCGCAGGACCCGGCGATGTTCCACCGCACCCTGCGCGAGAACCTCACCTTCGCCCGGCCCGACGCCACCGACGCCGAGGTCCGCCGGGCGGCCGAGGCCGCGCACGTCACCGAGTTCGCCGACGCGCTGCCGGACGGCTTCGAGACGATGGTGGGGGAGCGCGGGATCAAGCTCTCCGGCGGACAGCGCCAACGCGTCGCCCTCGCCCGGGCGATCCTGCGCGACGCCCCGATCCTGCTGCTCGACGAGGCGACCAGCGCGCTCGACTCCGAGAGCGAGATCCTCGTACAGGAAGCGCTGTGGCGGCTCATGGAGGGCCGGACCGCACTCGTCGTCGCACACCGGCTGAGCACCGTCGCCGGCATGGACAGGCTCGTCGTCCTCGACCGCGGCCGGATCGTCGAACAGGGCACGCACCAGGAGCTGTTGGCGGCCGAGGGCGCCTACGCGAAGCTGTGGCAGCACCAGTCGGGCGGCTTCCTCGACGACAGCCCCGAACAGGCCGCCGACCTGCACTGACGGCCCGAACACCGGCCCGATTCCCGGGACTTCGGTCATCGGATTTCCGGGACTCCGGCCGTGCCTGGGGGACAACCGGTTTCTAGCCGACCGTGTTCCAGAGCCGTCTCACCGAGGTTACCCAGTCTTTTCGAAAGTTCGCCCAAGGTCTTGACGCCGTTTCCGAGCCGGAAGAAGCTCTGCCCCAACGCGTGACAACCGGTTTCTATTGGAGGTGGTGCGGTCATGCACCCACGTGCTGGTGCGCCCCTGAGCCGCCGACGATTTCTCGCCCTCTCGGCGACCGGTGCCGCGGCCGGCGCGGCGGCGCTGAACGGCTGCGCGCTCCAGGTGTCGACCGGGGTCGGCGCGGCGGGCGAGACCGTGACGGTGATGGTCAAGGCCGACGACCTCACCCCCGACCTGGTCAAGCAGGCCAAGAAGGACACCGGCATCACGATCGAGCGGGTCGACTACGACATCACCAAGCTGATCGCGATGCTCACCAGCGGCAACCCGCCGGACCTGGTGCGCGGGGTCGGCGCCGTGGACGCCGCCTACTTCGCCGCGCGGGACGTGATGCAGGAACTGGACTCCTACTTCGCCACGAGCAGCGTCCTGCGGCTCGACGACCTGGACCCCGTCAACGACCTGTGGCGCTACGACGGCAGGGTCCAGGGCAAGGGCGCCCGCTACGGCATGGCCAAGGACTTCTCCCAGGACTCCATGTTCTGGTACAACACCGCGGCCTTCGACAAGAAGGGCGTCGCCTACCCGGCGGAGACCGAACCCGTCACCTTCGAGGAGTGGCTCGACGACGCCCAGCATCTCGCACAGCGTTCGAAGGGCCAGACGAGTGTCTTCGGCGGCAGCTACAACGGCCTGGTCAAGCTCACCCTCATGGCGACCATGACCGCCTCCGCGGGCGGCAGCCTGTTCGCCGACGACTTCGCCAAGGTCGACTTCACCACCCCCGAGGCCCGCAAGGCGCTGGCCTGGTACATGGACTACTGCCGGCTCAAGGTCGGACCCAGCCCCGTCCTGCCCGACCCCAACGGCTGGGACGGCCCCACCTACCAGGCCGGCCGGATGGCCATGTCGAACAGCGGCTACTGGATGGGCGGGATGATCGGCACCGACAAGAAGCTGGCCGAGGTCTCCCGGCTCGCCCCCGCTCCCGTCTTCGCGGGCGGACCCCGGATCAGCGCCTGCCAGGGCGGCACCGGGCTGTGGATGCCCCGCAAGTCGAAGAACAAGGACGCCGCCTGGCGGATCTTCGAGTGGTTCTTCGGCGAGGCACCGGCCAAGGCCCGCGCCGCCGGCGGCTGGGGCATCCCCACCCTGAAGTCCCTGCGGCCCCTGATGCCCCATCAGGAGGACTACCAGAAACGGACGTTGAGCGCACAGGAGAACGAGCTGAAGCACTTCTCGGTGGTCGCCCTCTCCCCGTACATCTCCGGCGACGCCTTCGAGTCCCTCTTCAACCAGACCGCCACGCCCGCGATGAAGGGCGAGATGTCCGTCGACCGCCTCGCCGGACGCCTGAACTCGGTCATCAACGAGCAGATCAAACGCGGGAAGGAGCAGGTGGGATGACGGTCGATCAGGCATCCTCGCCGGCCGTCGGACGGCCGCGCCCGACCGCGAAGGCCGGCCGGACCCGGTTCGCCACGCGCACCGGGCCTTCGATGACGACGCGCAAGCACCGCGCGTTCTACATGTTCGCCTCGCCGTGGATCATCGGGTTCTCCCTGCTGACCATCGCGCCCATGGCGTACGCACTGTGGCTGAGCTTCACCACGTACGACGGCATCTCCCCGAACTGGCACTACGTCGGCCTCGGCAACTACCGCGAGCTGATGGGCGATTCGGTCACCTGGGACGCCCTGGGCCGCGCCGGTCTGTTCGCGCTGCTCTCCGTGCCGCTGTCGATCGTCGCTGGCCTCGCCCTCGCCGTCCTCGTCAACCGGCCCCTCAAGGGACGCGGGCTCTTCCGCACCCTGCTCTATCTGCCCGCCGTGGTACCGCCGGTGGGCGCGGGCATCGCCTTCAAGAACCTCTTCGACCAGAACTCCGGTGCGGCCAACGGCGTCCTGACCTTCTTCGGCTTCGACGCGATCGGCTGGCTGGCCGACCCCTACGCCCGCTACGTCCTCGTCATGACGGTGCTCTGGGCCGCCGGCAACATCATGATCATCTCGTTGGCGGGGCTCCAGGACGTCCCCCGCGAACTCCACGAGGCGGCCCGCATCGACGGGGCGAGCGCCTGGCGCACCTTCCGCAGCATCACCGTGCCGCTGCTGTCGCCGGTGCTGCTCTTCCAGACCGTGACCGGGGTGATCGCCTCGGTGCAGACCATCATGCCGATGCTGCTGGCCCCGCTCTCCACCACGGGCGGCCTCACCACGATCCCGCAGTCCAACTACACGTACATGATCCACGTGTTCTCGGAGTACTTCGCGCTCGGCCGGTACGGATACGCCTCCGCACTGCTGTGGGTGCTCTTCCTCCTGATCCTCATCGCGACCGGACTCATCTTCAAGTTCACCTCGGGCGTGGTGTTCTACAACGTCGACCCGGAGGCGCAGAAGTGACCGCCACCAGCGTGAACCCCAAGTCCCCGCCCCGCACGCGGATACGCGTCAACCGGCTCGTCCTCTACACCGCGCTCGTCGTCATCACCGGCCTGTTCCTCGGCCCGTTCGGCTGGCTGATCCTCACCGGCCTCAAGGCCCCGGCCGAGCTGGCGGCCGCCCCGGTGCACTGGCTGCCGACGCACTTCGAGTGGCACAACTTCGTCGACGCCTACAAGGTCATCGACTTCCTCGGCTACGCCCGCAACTCCCTGATCATCGCCACCATTTACGCGACCCTCGTCACCCTCAGCTCCGCCTGGGTCGGCTTCGGCTTCGCCCGGCTGACCGCGCCCGGCAAGAAGGTGCTGTTCGGCATCCTCATCGGCTCGATGATGCTGCCGCAGATGATCACCCTGCTGCCGACCTACCTGATCTTCGCCAGGCTAGGCATGGTCGACACCTACTGGCCCTGGGTGCTGTGGGGCCTGTCCTCCGCGCCCTACCTGGTCTTCCTCTTCCGGCAGTTCTTCGCGGGCCTGCCCCGCGAGCTGGAGGAGGCGGCCATCGTCGACGGCTGCGGATACGGCTCGATCTTCTGGCGAATCTTCCTGCCGCAGTCCTGGCCGGTGCTCTCGGCGAGCTTCGTCATCGCCTTCACCTGGACCTGGGGCGACTACATCGCGCCCCAACTCCTGCTCTCCACCGACCGATCCACCCTCGCCGTCGCGGTGATGACCACCTACGTCTCGTCGGCCGGCACCCCCATCACCAACCTTCAGGCCGCCGCCTCCGTGATGTACGTCGTCCCCATCCTGCTGGTCTTCCTCGTCGCCCAGCGGGGGTTCGTCGCCGGGATGTCGACGAGCGGTCTCAAGTAGTCCCTGTTCTCGCCCTGTTGCAAGGAGTAGGTATGAACACGCCCCTGTCCCGTCGTACGGCCCTCCAAGCCGTCGGTGCCACCGCGCTCGCCGCCGGCCTCTCCGGACTGACCGCGACGGCGGCCCACGCCTCCGGCGGGCACAACTCCCGCCCCAAACTGGTCACTTACCCGCGTCCGGCCGCCATGCCGACCAACACCAGCTTCCAGGTGCGGGTCCGTACCGCCCCCGACGGCGCCTGGCAGACCCTCGACATCTACCGGCCGCAGTTCGAGGAGATCAACGCCACCACCGGGTCGGGCAAGGTCTACAACTCGTCGATGGCGTACTTCGACTTCGACGGCTCGGTCGAGATCGAGGTGACCTACCTCAAGGGCGGCACCACCAAGGCCCGGGTGAGACCGGACTCGTACGGCATCGCGCCCGAACTCCTCGGCGACACCCTGCGGTTCACCCTCGACGAGCCCAAGGACGTCGTCGTGCAGATCAACGACGAGGTGTTCGACGCCCTGCACCTGATCACCAACCGCGTCGAGCACCACGTCCCGTCCGCCGACGACCCGGACGTCCTCTACTTCGGCCCCGGCGTCCACACCGTCGCCGGCAACGTCCTCACCGTCCCCAGCGGCAAGACCGTCTACCTCGCGGGCGGCGCCGTTCTGACCGCGCAGGTCTACTTCAAGGACGTGGAGAAGTCCCGCCTGATCGGGCGCGGAGTGCTCTACAACAACCCCGGCGGCGCCATCCTCAGCGAGGGCAGCAAGAACATCCGGATCGAGGACGTCATCATCCTCAACCCGGCCGGATACGCGGGCACGTTCGGCGAGAGCGAGAACGTCCACATCACCAAGGCACGCGCGTTCAGTTCGAAGGGCAACGGCGACGGCTTCGACGTCTTCTCCTCGACCGGGATCACCTTCGACGGCTGCTTCATGCGCAACTCCGACGACTGCATCGCCATCTACTGCCACCGCTGGGACTACTACGGCGACACCCGCGACATCACCGTCAAGAACTGCACCCTGTGGGCGGACGTCGCGCACCCGATCAACGTCGGCACGCACGGCAACAGCGACGCCCCCGAGGTGATCGAGAACCTCGTCATCAAGAACATCGACATCCTCGACCACCGCGAACCCCAGATGAACTACCAGGGCTGCATCGCCCTCAACCCCGGCGACTCCAACCTGATCAAGAACGTGCGCATCGAGGACGTCCGGATCGAGGACTTCCGCTGGGGCCAGGTCATTTACATGAAGGTCATGTTCAACACGAAGTACAACACCTCGGTCGGACGCGGTATCGACGGCGTCTACGTCAAGAACCTCAGTTACACGGGCACCCACGCCAACCCGTCGCTCTTCCTCGGCTACGACGCCGAACACGCCATCAACAACGTCACGTTCGAGAACCTGGTGATCAACGGGCTGGTCGTCGCCGACTCGATGAAGAAGCCTTCCTGGTACTACACCACCGACACCATCCAGTGGTTCACCAACGAACACGTCACCAACCTGAAGTTCCTCACCACCGCCGAGGCCGAGGCGGCCGCCGCGTCATGACGAAGCGCTCCGCTGGAAGGGCGGGGAGGGGCCGTCGGTTGGCTGCGGCTCCTTCGTGGCTGGTCGCGC
This sequence comes from Streptomyces colwelliae, assembly GCF_048158785.1. Lineage (NCBI taxonomy): Bacteria > Bacillati > Actinomycetota > Actinomycetes > Kitasatosporales > Streptomycetaceae > Streptomyces > Streptomyces colwelliae. Next base: position 10,036 of record NZ_JBLTJC010000081.1, read on the forward strand.
CGTTCCCCGCGCCCCTTTGGGGCGCTGCTGCCGAGCCGCAGTTGACTACATCGGGTTCGCTTAGCCGCCGGGGCTTCCTCGGCGGCGCTGCGGCCCTGTTGCTGGCCTCGGGCGCGAGTGGACTGCTCGTGCCCGGACGGGCGGCGGCAGCCCCGGACGACACCGAGGTGACCTTCTCCCACCCCGGTCTGCTGCACACCGCCGATGACCTCGCCCGCATGAAGGCAGCGGTCGCCGCCAAGCAATCACCGGTCTACGACGGCTACTTGGCGCTCGCGGCGAACGCCCGTTCCTCCGCGTCGTACGCCGTGCAGAACACCGGCCAGATCACCACCTGGGGCCGCGGACCCGCCAACTACCAGAACCAGGCCGTCGCGGACTCGGCAGCCGCCTACCAGAACGCCCTCATCTGGTCCGTCACCGGAGACACCGCGCACGCCGACAAGGCCCGCGACATCCTCAACGCCTGGTCCGCTTCCCTCACAGCCGTCACCGGAGCCGACGGCCCCCTCGGCGCGGGCCTCCAGGCCTTCAAGTTCGTCAACGCCGCCGAACTCCTCCGCCACACCGGCTACGACGGCTGGACCGCCGCCGACATCGCCCGCTGCGAGGACTCCTTCCTCCGCGTCTGGTACCCGGCCCTGTCCTGCTACACGCTCTACGCCAACGGCAACTGGGACCTGACGTCCCTTCAATCCCTGCTGGCCATAGGGGTGTTCTGCGAGGAACCCACCCTCTTCTACGACGCGCTCCGCTTCGCCGCGGCCGGTGCGGGCAACGGAAGCGTCCTCCACCGCATCGTCACCGACGCCGGCCAGGGCCAGGAGAGCGGCCGCGACCAGGGCCACGAACAACTCGCGGTCGGCCTGCTCGCGGATGCCGCGCAGGTCGCCTGGAACCAGGGCGTCGACCTCTGGGGCTTCGACGACAACCGCATCCTCGCCAACGTCGAGTACGCCGCCCGCTACAACCTCGGCGGCGACGTCCCCTTCGTCCCCGACCTCGACCGCACCGGCAAGTACATCAAGCCGGCCGTCTCCGCCACTTCGCGCGGCACCCTGCCGCCCATCTACGAGATGGCGTACGCGCATTACGCCGGTGTGCGCGGCCTGGACACCCCGTACACGAAGAACGCGGTCTTCCGCGGCACCGGCGCCACCCGGGTCGTCGAGGGCAGCAACGACGACCTGCCGAGCTGGGGCACCTTCGCCTACGCCGGCGCCACGGCCCCCTCACCGACCGTGCCGACACCACCGGCCGGTGTCACGGCGCTCGGCAACGACCGCTCCGTCACGGTGAGTTGGCTGCCGTCGACGTGGGCCGACTCCTACACGGTCCTACGCGCGACCGACGTGGACGGCAGCTACGAGAAGATCGCGTCCGGCGTCGACCGGCCCACGTACACCGACCGGAACGTGCACGCAGGCCGGACGTACTACTACACGGTCGCCGCCTCCAACACCCTTGGTGAGAGCGGTGGTTCGGCCTGGGCGGCAGCCTCCGCCGGTCTCCCCGGCCCTTGGTCGACCCTGGACGTGGGGGACGTGAAGATCCCCGGTTCCACGGCTTTCGACGGCGAACGCTTCGTCCTGGAGGCCGGCGGCACCGCCGACTCCTACCGCCTCGTCCACCTCCCGCTGCGCGGCGACGGCACGGTCACCGCGCGGATCGTGTGGCCGCTCAGCTCGCAGTACTCGAAGATCGGCGTCACCGTCCGCGCCTCGCTGGACGCGGATGCGGCGCACGCCTCGATGCTGATCCAGGGGCTGCCGCTGCACACGTGGAGCGGCGTGTGGACGGTACGGCCGTCGACCGGCGCGGAGATCTCCGCGACCGGCAGCACCCTCGTGCCGCCCTCCCAGCAGCAGGCGATCACCACGTCGGCCGCGTTCCCGATCTCCAACCTCGGCACGCTGCCCGAGTCGGCGACCCCGCTGGAGGCGCCGTACGTCGAGGGCGCGGGCGACGGCTACCGGTTGCGGGCGCCCTACTGGGTGCGCGTGACCCGCAAGGGCGCGCGGTGCACCGGCGCCATCTCGCCGGACGGCATCCACTGGACCGAAGTCGGCTCAACCGAGGTCGAGTTGGGCCGCACCGCGTACGCGGGCCTCGCTCTCACCTCCTGCCTCGGTGTCGACGAGGACTACGCCGAGACCGGCACCGGCGCCTTCGACAACGTCAGCGTGACCTCCCCGTCCGGCACGGTCTGGTGCGTGCCCCGCCCCGCCCGCACCGCCACCGACCTGCGGGCCGAAACCGGCGCCGACGCTGTCGAGTTGGCCTGGACCGACCCGGACCTGTCCGCCGAGTACACCGTGCTGCGCGCAACACGAACTGCCGGACCGTACGAGACCCTCGCCACCCGCGTCGGCCCCGTCGGCTTCGGCACCCGCATCCGGTACACCGACGCGACAGGGGCGCCGGGAACGACGTACCACTACACGGTCGCGAAGACCAACACCGGTGGACGCGGGCCGCGTTCGGTGCGTGCGCAGGCCGTGATGCCGACCCCGGCACCACCCCAACTAACCTCCGCCACCGCCGCGTTCACGAACCAGGGCGCCACCTTCCAGCACCTGCTGAGGGCCTCGCACGAGCCCGTGCGGTTCACCGCGGACGGTCTGCCCGCCGGTCTCCGCATCGACCGGCGTACCGGGCTGGTCTCCGGAATCCCCACGGAGACAGGCGAGTTCACGGTCGCGACGACCGCGGCCAACGCCTCCGGAACCGCGACCGGCACCCTCGCGCTCACGGTCGGCACCGCGCCGCCCGCGCCGTGGACGTACGGCGATCTCGGCGACACAGTGCTCGACGACCGTGCCTTCGGGACGCTGGGCGTGGTGGCGATCACCACGCCGGGCAGCACGTCGTACGACGGCGGGACCTTCACCGTGCGGGGCGCGGGCGTCGACCTGAACGCCAACGGCCAGGGAATGACAGGGCAGTTCGTACGGCGGCCGGTCAGCGGTGACTGCGAGGTCGTCGCCCGGCTCGTCTCCCGCAGCGGCGTGACCACCGACCGGGTGGGGCTGCTCATGGCGAAGTCGCTGTCGCCGTTCGACCAGGCCGCAGGAGCGATCGTCACCGGCGGGACCAGTGCCCAGCTCATGCTCCGCAAGACCGTGGCCGGCGCCTCCGCCTTCACCGGCGGAGCCGCCGTCACCCTCCCCGCCCTGCTGCGGCTGAAGCGCGTCGGGACCGCCTTCAGCGCGGCCCTGTCCACCGATGACGGTGTCACCTGGACCCCCCTCGCCGACGGAGAGATCCCCGGCTTCGGTGACGCCCCCTACCACGTCGGGCTGGTGGTCTGCTCGCGCAGCCAACCGGTCCGCTGCACCACCGAGTTCGACGAGGTGAGCATCACGCCCACCTGATCCTTCACGGATTGGAGATGCACAGCAATGAGCCGCACTTCCCCCCACGAGCACCTCCGCAGAACAGAGTTGAGCCGCCGCGGTCTTCTGAGGACCGCCGGCGGTCTCGGCGCCGCCCTCGCCCTCGGCGGTGCCGCCATGGCCACCACCGCGAACGCGGCCCCGGCGACCTTCACCCACCCCGGCATGCTGCACAACGCCGGCGACATCAACCGCGCCAAGGTCAGGGTCGCGGCGGGAACCGACCCCTGGCTGTCCGGCTGGAACAAGCTGACCGCCAACTCCCACTCCCAGTCCACCTGGACGAACCGGGCCACGGCCACGATCATCCGAGGCGGCACCGGACAGAACTACAGCCTGCTCTACAACGACATCGCCGCCGCCTACCAGAACGCCCTGCGCTGGAAGGTCGGCGGCACCGAGGCGAACGCCGTGTGCGCCGCGAACATCCTCAACGCCTGGTCGTCGACGCTGACTTCGGTCACCGGAAACGCGGACAGGTTCCTCGCGGCCGGCCTCTACGGCTGGCAGTTCGCCAACGCCTGCGAACTGATGCGGGACTACAGCGGCTTCAACCTGGCCGCCGCCCAGCAGATGCTCGCGAACGTCTTCTACCCGCTCAACAACAGCTTCCTGACCAACCACAACGACGCCTGCATCACCAACTACTGGGCCAACTGGGACCTCTGCAACATGGCGTCGATCCTGGCCATCGGGATCCTCAACGAGGACAGCGCCAAGTACGACCAGGCCGTCACCTACTTCAAGTCGGGTGCGGGCAACGGCTCGATCGCGCACGCCGTGCCGTACCTGTACACCGACGCGGACGGCTACGCGCTGGGCCAGTGGCAGGAGTCGGGCCGCGACCAGGGCCACACCGTCCTGGGCATGGGCCAGATGGGCGCGATCTGCGAGATGGCCTGGAACCAGGGCGACGACCTGTACTCGTACGACAGCCGTCGCTTCATGAAGGCCGCCCAGTACGTCGCGAAGTACAACAGCGGCGGCGACGTGCCCTTCACCACCTACACCTGGGGCACCGGGCAGAGCTGCGCCCAGTCGTCCCAGACGGTGGTCTCCTCCGCCTCGCGCGGCCAGCTCCGCCCCGTGTGGGCGATGCTCCACTTCCACTACAACCGGCGGATCGGCCTGGACGACAAGTACATCTCGTCCATGTACTACGACCTCGTCGGAACCGAGGGCGGGGGAGGTGACTACGGCACCGACAGCGGGGGCTACGACCAGCTCGGCTTCGGCACGCTGATGTACGCGAAGTAGCAGTGCGAAGCGTCCACGGACCGGCCTGTCGGTGCCCGGTCCGTGGACGCCCTCTTGACCTCGGGTGGCGGTGGATCGACACTCGAACAGGGAATCCTAGTGAACAGGTAGGGAAACATGGGGCTTGAGCCGGTCACCACTCGTCGCGTGGGCCGTTCGCCTCTTCTGACCTCCCGCCGTCACATCGACCTGCTGCGGGTCTGTAGCGCGCTGAGCCCCCTGCGCTGAACCCCCGTCCACCGCACGACGACGCTTCCGCCGCGCGTACGTCCACGCGCCCGTACCCGGGGAGTCCCATGTCCAGCACGCCTCTCGCCGCCATCCCCTCGCCCCGGTCCGCCCCCACGTTCCGGGGCCGGATCGGCAGCGACGCGCGCAGCGGGCACTACGCCGTGCCGCGCCGCTACCGCCTCCATCTGTCCACCGCCTGCGCCGACGGCCTCCGCATCGCCGTCACGCACAGCCTGCTCGGCCTCGACGAGAGCTGTCCGGCCGTGTTCCTGTCCGCCGTACCCGACTGTCCGAGTGGTGGACACTCCGCGCTGCGCCCGCTCTACGAGGCGAGCGCGCACCGCTACTCCGGACCGGCCGCCGCGCCGGTGCTCAGCGACGACTGGTCCGGCCGGATCGTCAGCACGCACGCGCCCGACATCACGCGCGATCTCGCCCGGCACTTCGGCGAGGGCGGACCCCAGTTGTACCCGTGCGGCGCCGAGTCGGAGATCGAGGCCGTCGAGCGGCTGTGCGCGGAAGGCATCGAGGACGCGGCGCAGCGCGCCGGTGCGGCCGGTGTCGAGCAGGAGGAGCGCGACGAGGCGGTCGGCCGGCTGCTGGAGACGCTGGGTTCGCTCGACCGGTGGCTGGACGGCCGTGAGCACATGATCCGCGACGAACTCACCGCCGCCGACGTCGAGTTGTGGGTGTCGCTGGTGCAGCTCGACACCGTGCACCGCAACCACCTGGACGCCGCCGCCGTGCAGCGCATCGCCGACCACCCCCACCTGTGGGCCTACGCCCGCCGGCTGGCCGCCCACCCGGCCTTCGGCACCCACCTCGACCTCGACGGCATCGCCCGCCGTCACCACGCCCACTGCCGGGGCCTGGAGGCCGCCGGAGCGGCTGTCCAGATCCTGGACTGGGCTGCCCATGCGGCGGACGAAACGGGAGCTTGCCGCAGCTGAGCGCGGTCTGGGCCGTCCAGTTGATGGACGGCCATTGACATACGTTCGGACAATTGTCTTAACTTGCGACCCAGAACGGTCATGAGTGTCAGCGACAAGCCCTGGCTTGCTGACCGGCAACCCTCGCACGCGGTGGGGTGCCCCAGGTGACGACCGGACCGGATGACGTTCGGTAAGCGCGAGGGCCCCGCCGGGCCGGAACAGTGACAGGTGACGCCATGTACGCAGCTCCCAGGACGGCCACATGCCGCCCGCAGGGCTGCGTACGGTCGTACGCCAACCTGTTCGTCGCCGACCGCGCCGTCGATCTGCTCCGGGTCAGCAGCGCACTGTGTACCGCGTCGGGCCGCGCCCGCTGTCGGGCCTGACGACCAGTCGGCCGACGCACCTCTGACGCACACCCGATCCCGTCGGTGTGCCTGCCCCCTCCCCGCCCCCGGTCCCGTGCACCCGCGCGTGCCGTCAGCCGTCGCGCGCCCACCGCCACGGACCGGGGTCTGTGAACCTGCCGGAGCCCACCATGAGTGAACCCCCAGGCACCACCGTGTCCCTGGCCGACGCCCCGTCCACTGACGCACCGTCAAAACCCCTGACAGCACAGCGAGTTCAGCCGCTGCGCCGGCCCGGCCGGTGGATCGTCACCGTGGCCGTGCTGGTGGTGGTCGCCCAGTTCGTCCACGGACTGGTCACCAACTCCTTCTACCAGTGGGACCGCTTCGGCTACTGGTTCCTGCGCCCGACGATCCTCGACGGACTCGTCATCACCCTCGAAGTGGCGGCGCTCAGCGCGGTGTTGGGCCTCCTCGGCGGCATCCTGCTCGCCCTGGCCCGGTTGTCGAAGAGCCCGGTGCTGCGCGCGGCGAGCTGGACCTACGTATGGGCGCTGCGCTCGATCCCGCTCATCGTGGTCCTGATCTTCCTCTACAACTTCAGCGCCCTGTACCAGACGCTCAGCATCGGCGTCCCCTTCGGTCCCGCCTTCTTCTCCTTCGACGAGTCGAAGCTCGCCACCGACATGGCCGTCGCCGTCGTCGGCCTCAGCCTCAACGAGGCGGCCTACGCGGCCGAAGTGGTCCGCGGCGGCATCCTCTCCGTCGACCAGGGCCAGCACGAAGCGGCCTCCGCCCTCGGCCTCCCCAAGGGCTACCAGTTCCGCAGGATCGTCTTCCCGCAGGCGCTGCGCTCCATCACCCCGAACTACGTCAACCAGCTGATCGGCCTGATCAAGAGCACCTCCCTGGTCTTCTACGTCTCGCTGCTCGACCTGTTCGGCTCCGCGCAGACGATGGGCTCCACCTACCCCGGCGACATCGTCCCGCTGCTCCTGGTCGTCACCGTCTGGTACCTGATCCTCACCAGCGTCGTGTCCGTCATCCAGTTCTACGTCGAGCGGCACTACGCCCGGGGCGCCACCCGCTCGCTGCCGCCGACCCTGATCCAGAAACTCCGCACCGGTGTCACCGACCTGCGGGCCCGCATCCGCAGGGAGGCCGCCGTATGACCACCAGGGCAGCAGAGCCGCTGGCGGACGTCACGCCCGCCGCCGTAGAGGTGCACGACGTGCACAAGTGGTACGGCGCCCACCGGGTGTTGGACGGCGTCGACCTGACCGTACGGCCCGGCGAGGTCACCGTGATCCTCGGCCCGTCCGGATCCGGCAAGTCCACGCTGCTGCGGGTCATCAACCACCTGGAGAAGCCCGAGATCGGCTACGTCAGCGTCAACGGCGAGCTGATCGGCGTCAGGCAACAGGGCGGCAGGCTCAAGGAGTTGAGCGAACGCGCCATCCTCGCGCAGCGCGGCCGGATCGGGTTCGTCTTCCAGAACTTCAACCTCTTCCCGCACCTGACCGTCCTCGACAACGTGGCAGCCGCCCCGGTCGCCACCGGCAGGCTCGGCAAGCCCGAAGCCCTGGAACTGGCAAGGGAGTTGCTCGGCCGCGTCGGTCTCGCCGAGAAGACCGGCGCCTACCCGAGGCAGCTCTCCGGCGGTCAGCAGCAGCGCGTGGCCATCGCGCGCGCCCTCGCCCTGCGCCCCGGCGTCATCCTCTTCGACGAGCCGACCTCCGCCCTCGACCCCGAACTCGTCGGCGAAGTCCTCGCCGTCATCAAGGACTTGGCGACCAGCGGCACCACCCTCGTCATCGTCACCCACGAGATCGGCTTCGCCCGAGAGGTCGCCGACCGGGTGGTCTTCATCGACGGCGGAAAGATCGTCGAACAGGGCCCGCCGCACGAGGTCCTCGACAAGCCACAGCACGAACGGACCAGGGACTTCCTCAGCAAGGTCCTCTGAACCCCGCCTTCCTTTTCAACAGCCCCGAACACCGAGCCTAGGAACAGCCATGTCTCCCCTCAGCCTTCGCAGCAGACTCACTCGCGGACTCACCGCCGGCACCGTCGTCGCCTCCCTCGCGGGCGGGCTCGCCGCCTGCGGGGGAGACAGCGACGCTGCCACCACGTCCGGCAGCGCCGCCGCCGGCACAGTGACCGTGGGCGCGCTCTCCAACGGTGCCGCCAAGGAGGCCACGCTCAAGGTCGCCGAAGTGAAGTCGATCAGCGCCGAGTTGCCCAAGTCCGTGGCGAAGAGCGGCACGTTGGAGATCGGCGTCGGCTTCCTGCCCGCGGGATCCCCGCCGCTCGGCTACGTCGGCTCGGACCAGAAGACCCTCACCGGCTCGGAGACCGACATCGCCCGCCTCGTCGCCGCCGTCCTCGGCCTCAAGCCCGAGCTGAAGAACTCCACTTGGGAGAACCTCTTCATCGGCCTGGACAGCGGCAAGGTCGACGTCGCCTTCTCCAACGTCACCGACACCGAGGAGCGCAAGGCGAAGTACGAGTTCGCCTCCTACCGCGAGGACAACCTGGGCTTCGCGGTGAAGGCGAGCAACACCTGGAACTTCGACGGCGATTACGAGAACCTCGCCGGCAAGACCGTCGCCGTGGGCGCGGGCACCAACCAGGAGCGGATCCTCCTGGAGTGGAAGAAGAAGCTGGCCGCCGAGGGCAAGAAGGCGCTCACCGTCAAGTACTTCCAGGACAACAACAGCACCTACCTCGCGCTGGCCTCCGGGAAGATCGACGCCTACCTCGCCCCGAACCCCTCGGTCGCGTACCAGGTCTCCTCGACCAAGGGCACGGCGAAGGCGGTCCGCAACGCGGGCACGTACTCCGGCGCCGGATCCTCCCTCCAGGGCCTGATCGCGGCCACCGCGAAGAAGAACAGCGGCCTCGCCAAGCCCCTCGCGGACGCCATCAACTACCTGATCAAGAACGGGCAGTACGCCAAGTGGCTGGCCGCCTGGAACCTCTCCAACGAGGCAGTCGCCAAGTCCGAGGTCAACCCGCCCGGACTGCCGCTCAGCGACTCCTGACCCGCCCTCTCGGCAAGGGGACCCCGCCGCGGCACAGCGGGGTCCCCGCCCGCGTGACCAGTACTGGAGCCGTCACCCGATGTCTTCCACCATCAGTCTCGAAACCACCACGTCCACGTCCCACGTTCTGGACAACCCCGCCTGGGCCGCACTCATCGGCCCGCACGCCCACTTTGCCGAGCGCGTCGGCCGCGCCGCCCGCTACCCCGTCGACGTGGCCGGCTTCCACGCCATCACCGACAACGACGACCCGCGCGCCTGGGCCGACCTGGCCACTCTCGTCGGCCCCGGCGGCACCGCCGCGGTGCGCGGCGTGAGCGAGGCCCCGGCCGGCTGGGAGATCGTCCGCTCCGGACAGGGTGTCCAACTCGTGGACACCGGTCTGCGGGACGAGCCCGACCCCGAGGCCGTACGTCTCGGCCCCGACGACGTACCCGAGATCCTCGACCTGGTCGCCCGCACCGAACCCGGCCCCTACCTGCCCCGCACCGTCGAACTGGGCACCTACCTCGGCATCCGCGACGAGGGCCGGCTCGTCGCCCTGGCCGGCGAACGCCTCCACCCGCCCGGCTGGACCGAGATCAGCGCCGTCTGCACCGACCCCGAACACCGCGGCCGGGGCCTGGCCACCCGCCTGGTCCGCGCGGTCGCCGCAGGCATCAAGGAACGCGGCGAGCACCCCTTCCTGCACGCGGCGGCCACCAACACGAACGCGATCCGCCTGTACGAGTCGATCGGCTTCACGCTGCGCGCCCGTACGGTCTTCTCGCTCGTCCGGCGCACCGGCCCGATTGCCGCCGCCGATCCGGAAGAAACGGCATAGCCGTGCGGTTGCCCCCTATGAAGCTGGATTCCGTGGAGGTGGAGCACATGTGTGGCGCATCCATCCTTCCCGTACGCCTCACCACGCGGCAGCACATCGACCTGCTGCGCGTGGCCGGCGCGCTCTGTCGCCCCTGACCCCGTTGCCCCAGCCGCCGTGCGCCCGCGTTCAAGGGCCGGCGATCTCGTACGGACCTCCAGGAAGGCACCCTCGTGTCCTCGACCCCCGTTTCTCCTCTCCATCTCGCCGTAGCCCTCGACGGCACCGGCTGGCACCCGGCCTCCTGGCGTGAGCCGGTGGCCCGGCCCCGCGACCTGTTCACCGCCGGTTACTGGGCCGACCTGGTCGCCGAGGCCGAGCGCGGCCTGCTCGACTTCGTGACCTTCGAGGACGGCCTCGGCCTCCAGTCCTCGCACTACGGCGAACTGGACGACCGCACCGACCAGGTCCGCGGACGCCTCGACGCCGTGCTCATCGCGGCCCGCATCGCACCGCTCACCAGCCACATAGGTCTGGTACCGACGGTGGTGTCCACGCACACAGAGCCGTTCCATATATCCAAGGCGATCGCCACCCTCGACTACGTCAGCACCGGCCGCGCGGGACTGCGCGTGCAACTCTCCGCCCGCCCGCACGAGGCCGACCACTTCGGACGCCGCACCTTCCCGCCGATCAGCCTGGAGAGCCTGCGGACCGAGGCCGGGCAGGAGCGCCTCGCCGAGCACTTCGACGAGGCCGCCGACTACATCGAGGTCGTGCGCCGCCTCTGGGACAGCTGGGAGGACGACGCCGAGATCCGGGACATCGCCACCGGCCGTTTCGTCGACCGCGACAAGCTGCACTACGTCGACTTCGAGGGCCGGCACTTCAGCGTCAAGGGCCCCTCCATCACGCCCCGCCCGCCGCAGGGCCAGCCGGTCGTCAGCTCCCTGGCGCACCAGACGATCCCGTACCGGCTGGTGGCCCGCGCCACCGACGTCGGGTACGTCACGCCGCACGGTACCGACGACGCGCGGTCGATCGTCGCGGAGATCCGCGCCGAGCAGCAGGCCGCGGGCCGCGCCGACGAGACGCTGCACATCCTCGGCGACCTGGTGGTCTTCCTCGACGACGCCGAGGCCACGGCGGTCGCCCGCCGTGAACGCCTCGACGCCCTCGCGGGGGAGCCGTACACCAGCGACGCCCGCATCTTCACCGGCACGCCCGCCCAACTCGCCGATCTCCTCCAGGAGTTGCAGGAGACAGGCCTGACCGGCTTCCGGCTGCGGCCCGCCGTAGCCGGCCACGACCTCCCGGCGATCACGCAGGGGCTGGTCCCCGAACTCCAGCGCCGGGGCGCCTTCCGCCAGGCCTACGAGGCCGACACCCTGCGCGGACTGCTGGGGCTCGCCCGCCCCGCCAACCGCTACGCCGCTGCCGCAGCCACCGCCTGAGCCGGAGGGACCGTACGACATGAGCAAGCCCCTGAAGCAGATCCACCTGGCCGCCCACTTCCCCGGTGTCAACAACACCACCGTGTGGAGCGACCCCGCGGCAGGCAGCCACATCGAGTTCAGCTCCTTCGCGCACTTCGCCCGGACCGCCGAACGCGCCAAGTTCGACTTCCTCTTCCTCGCCGAAGGGCTGCGCCTGCGCGAACAGGGCGGAAAAATCTACGACTTGGACGTGGTCGGCCGCCCCGACACCTTCACGATCCTCGCCGCGCTCGCCGCCGTCACCGAACACCTCGGCCTGACCGGCACCATCAACTCCACGTTCAACGAGCCCTACGAGGTGGCCCGCCAGTTCGCCAGCCTCGACCACCTCTCCGACGGCCGCGCGGCGTGGAACGTCGTCACCTCCTGGGACGCGTTCACCGGCGAGAACTTCCGGCGCGGCGGCTTCCTGCCGCAGGACGAGCGGTACTCCCGGGCCAAGGAGTTCCTGGCCACCACCAACGAACTCTTCGACTCCTGGCACGGCGACGAGATCCTCGCCGACCAGGCGACCGGCACGTTCCTGAGTGACGCCAAGGCCGGCGCCTTCGTCCACCAGGGCCAACACTTCGACATCCACGGCCAGTTCAACGTCCCGCGCTCCCCGCAGGGCCGCCCGGTGATCTTCCAGGCGGGCGACTCCGACGAGGGCCGCGAGTTCGCGGCCTCCAGCGCGGACGCCATCTTCAGCCGGTACAGCACCCTCACCGAGGGACGGGCCTTCTACACCGACGTCAAGTCCCGCCTCGCCAAGTACGGCCGCAGGTCCGACCAGTTGCTCATCCTCCCGGCCGCGACCTTCGTGCTCGGCGACACCGACGCCGAGGCCGAGGACCTCGCCAAGGAGGTACGCCGCCAGCAGGTCAGCGGCGCCACGGCCATCAAGCACCTGGAGTTCGTCTGGAACCGGGACCTGTCGTCCTACGACCCGGACGGCCCGCTGCCCGACATCGACCCGGACGTCAGCGACAACCACATCTCCAAGGGCCGGGCCCAAGTCCGCATGTACCGCGACCCGTTGGCGACCGCCCGCGAATGGCGTGAGCGGGCCGCCGCCAACAAGTGGTCCATCCGCGACCTGGTCATCGAGACCGGCAACCGGCAGGCCTTCATCGGCTCCCCGTCCACGGTCGCGAAGACCATCAACGACTTCGTGCAGGCCGACGCCAGTGACGGCTTCATCCTCGTCCCGCACATCACCCCGACCGGCCTCGACCCGTTCGCCGACAAGGTGGTCCCGCTCCTCCAGGAACAGGGCGTCTTCCGCACCGAGTACGAGGGCCCGACCCTGCGCGACCACCTCGGCCTCGCCCACCCGGACGAGGTGCGCGAGGAACGCGCGGCATCGTGAAGTTCCTCGCGATCACCCTCATCGTCCACCGCCCGGACCCGGCCACGGGCGTCCAGAAGTCGACGCAAGCGCGCTTCCGCGAAGTACTCGACAACGCCGTGCTGGCCGAGGAGTTGGGCTTCGACGGCTTCGGCGTGGGGGAGCGGCACGAGCGGCCCTTCATCTCCTCCTCGCCGACCGTCGTCCTCAGCCACATCGCCGCGCTCACCCGCCGCATCCGCCTCTTCACGGCGGTCACCACTCTGAGCCTCCTCGACCCGGTCAGGGCCTACGAGGACTACGCCACGCTCGACCATCTCTCCGGCGGACGCCTGGACCTGATCATCGGCAAGGGCAACGGCACCGCCCAGCGCGAGCTGTTCCACGTCACGCCCGAGGACCAGTGGGAGCGCAACGCCGAGAGCTACGAGGTGTTCCGGCAGCTCTGGCGCCAGGACAAGGTGACGGCGAGGACGCAGTTCCGCCCGGAGCTGAAGGACGCGGAGGTGTGGCCGCGGCCGTACCAACAACCCGTCCGGGTCTGGCACGGCAGCGCGACGAGCAAGGAGAGCGTCGACCTGGCCGCCCGCTACGGCGACCCGCTGTTCTCCGCGAACGTCACCAACCCCATAGAGCCCTATGCCGAGTTGATCCGCTACTACCGGGAACGCTGGGAGCACTACGGCCACGACCCGGCGGACATCGCGGTGGGCGCGGGCACGGCCGGCCTCTACGTCGCCCCCACGACGCAGGAGGCGCTGACCGTCTACCGGCCCATCTTCGAGAGCAACCTCGCCTTCCAGAAACAGATCGGCCTGCCCATCGTCTTCGAGACCCTGGAGGACTACGTCGAGCGCAGCTCCGCACTGATCGGCAGCCCACAGCAGGTCATCGACAAGGTGCACCGCTACCACGAGCAGTTCGGGCACACGGTGCTCCATCTCCACGCGGATGCCAGCGGCTTGACGGACCGTCAGCACCGGGACTCGCTGGAGCTGTTCCAGTCGGCGGTGACTCCGGTACTGCGCAAGGACATCCCGGACCCGCCGTTCGACTGGGGACCGGTCCTGCCCGAGCCCGTCTCCACCGCCGACCACTGAGGAGTGAGTGAGCACATGTCTCCCGGCATCCCCCTCGGCGTCCTCGACCTGGTCCCGATCTCCTCCGGCTCCACCGCGCCCGAGGCCCTGCGCAACTCCATCGAACTCGCGCGCAGGGCCGAGGAATTCGGGTACGCCCGCTACTGGTTCGCCGAGCACCACCTCAACCCGGGCGTCGCGGGCACGTCCCCCGCGGTGGTCCTGGCCCTGACCGCTTCCGCCACCTCCACGATCCGGCTCGGCTCCGGCGCCGTACAACTCGGCCACCGCACCGCGCTGTCCACGGTCGAGGAGTTCGGCCTGATCGACGCGCTGCACCCCGGCCGCTTCGACCTGGGCCTCGGCCGCTCCGGCGGCCGTCCGTCGCCCCCGCTGCCGACGGCGACCCCGATCGTCGACGGCCGGGCCCCCAACGGCCTGCGCATCCCGCCCCGTTTCTCCTTCGAGCGCCTCCTCGGTTCACCCAGAATCGCCCTCCAACGCAGACTGCTCCTGCTGCCCGAAGCCAAGTCCCAGGACTACGGCGAGCAGATCGACGACGTCCTCGCCCTGCTGGCCGGCACCTACCGCTCCCCGGAGGGCGTCGAGGCGCACGTCGTACCGGGCGAGGGCGCCGACGTCGAGGTGTGGATCCTGGGCAGCAGCGGTGGCACCAGTGCCGAGGTCGCGGGCCGCAACGGCCTTCGCTTCGCGGCGAATTACCACGTCAGCCCGGCCACCGTCCTTGAGGCGGCGGACGGTTACCGCGCCGCGTTCCAGCCCTCCGACGCCCTCGACAAGCCGTACGTGAGCGTCTCCGCCGACGTCGTCGTCGCCGAGGACGACACCACGGCCCGCGAACTCGCCACCGGCTACGGCCTGTGGGTGCGCTCCATCCGTACGGCCGAGGGCGCCATCCGGTTCCCGACACCGGAGGAAGCCCGCGCCCACGTCTGGACGGACGAGGACCGCGAACTGGTCCAGGACCGCGTCGACACCCAGTTCGGCGGCTCGCCCGGCCGGGTCGCCGACCAACTCGAACAGCTCCAAGAGGCCACGGGCGCCGACGAGTTGCTCATCACGACCATCACCCACGACCACACGGACCGGGTGCGCTCGTACCAACTGCTCGCCCAGGAATGGGCCCGCCGGGGTCACTCCTCCCAGTCGAGCTGATGCTCCGGAGTCCCCACCGACCGCCCGTACGCGACCACTTGTTCGCCCCCGAGGGCGAAGGTGGCCTACCAGCCGTTGTCCGGCTCCATCGCGTGGGCAAGCGCCTCCGCGATCGGACCGCACTGGGAACCGACCGGCTCTCTGCCATGATCGATGCCATGGACGTCCGTATCGAACCCGCCGATGTCACCGACCTCCACCAGGTGCTGGAGGACCACGCACGCTACTGGGGAGAGCGTGACCTTCGCGCCCTCCATCTCACCGCGCTGGTGCAGGAGTTCGGGTCCACATGTCTGGTCGCCCGGGCCGACGACGGCATCCGGGGATACCTCTTCGGGTTCGTCACGCCCGACCGCACCGGGTACGTGCACCTGGTGGCGACGCGGGACGACGCGCGCGGTGTCGGTCTCGGACGGAGTCTCTACGCGGCCTTCATCGAGGCCGCCGGGCGGCAGGGTGCCGTTCGTCTCAAGGCGATCACCTCGGTCACCAACGAGGGTTCGATCGCCTTCCACCGCACCCTCGGTTTCGACGCGCGCACCGTGGAGGACTACGACGGCACGGGCCGGCCCCGCGTCGTCTTCACCCGTGAACTGCTGCCCCGCTAGCGCCGCACAGGTCCAGCAGGCGCCGTCCGCTCTCCCCGCCGAACCACTCCGCGTGCCCCACGTAATACTCGTACGCCAGCCGCGTGTTCTCCGCCGACCGCGTCACGCCGTGGAAGTAGCCCAGCTCGGAGAGCGCGAACTCGGCGTGGACCAGGGGGAGTAGAGCGGGGAGCGCCTTCGACTCGGCGGGGCTGAGCGGGCGTACCGACTGATAGCCGTCCAGAAGTGCGACGGCGTCCGCCTCGCGGACCGGGAAGCCGGGCTGGAGCCACTGGACCGTGTTGCGTTCGATGGCCGTGGCCAAGTCGTGCACGGCCGTCGTGCGGTCGCTCATGCCGAAGTCGAGGGCTGTGGCGACCGAACCGTCCTCGTTCCAGAGGAGGTTGGAGGCATGCCAGTCGTTGTGGGTCCAGAGAGGGGTGAGGTCGGAGAGGTGCGGGGCCAGCTCCTCGTGCAGCGGGAGCAGGACACGCCGGGTGTCTTCGCGCCACGGGAAGTCCGCGAGCCCCTTTGCCAGTTGGGGGCGATCCTCCACGTAGCGCTCCAGCTCCGCCTGTGGATCGGCAGAGGCGAACACCGTGAACGACGCGACCAGCGGCTGCACTTGACGGCGCGGCGCGTCGAAGCCCTCCGCCGCCAGGTGCAGGCGGGCCAACGCCTCACCGGCCGCCCTCGCGTGGGCGGGGGAGCGGAACGGGGACCAGGACAGGGCGTCGCGGTAGAGGTCCGTGCCGACTCCGGCCGAGTGGACCTCGTACGTCCACTCGCCGCGTGTCGCCGCGTCCAGCACCTCTACGACCGGGGCGCCGCGCAACCGCAGGTGTCGTAGGAAGGCGTGTTCCTCGGCCAGGCCCTCTGTCGTGCGGACGGAGGTGTGGTGGCGTTTCACGAAGAGGCGGCGGTTGGACCGTTCCACGACGGCCGCCGCCGACAGGGGGCGCGGGCTGCGCCAGACCACCCGGGCCGGGCCCACCAGGTCCGTCACCTCGGTGTCCGTCAGTGGGGGCCAGTCGGGTTCGACCGGGTCGGTGCCCAGACCGTGGGCGAGGAGTGAACTCATGCTGTCCGCACCGCCGTTGTGCCGCGCAGGGAGTCCAGGACGCGGCGCTCGGTCGCGGCGAAGTCCGGGTCGGTGAAGTCGTCGGCGCCGCGCGGGCGGGCCAGCGGGACCTCGACGCGGTCGACGATCGTGGCCGGTCGGGGCGACAGGACGTGCACGGTGTCCGCGAGCAGGACCGCCTCGCGGATGTCGTGGGTGACCAGGACCACCGTCCAGCGGTGGCGTTGCCACATGTCGGCCAGCCACAGCTGCATCTCGGTGCGGGTGAGGGAGTCGAGCGCGCCGAACGGCTCGTCGAGCAGCAGGACCGGTCGCTCCAGAACCACCGTGCGCAGCAGGGCCGCTCGCTGCCGCATGCCGCCGCTGAGTTGGGACGGGTACGCCTTCTGGAAGCCGTCGAGGCCGAAGTCCACGAACAGCGCATCGGCCCGTCGTCGTGCCTCCTTCTTCCCGACTCCCTGTGCCTCAAGGCCCAGTGCCGTGTTGTCGAGGACGGTCCGCCAGGGGAAGAGGAGGTCCTTCTGTGGCATGTAGGCCACCTTGCCCGACTCCACCCCGGCCGGTTCGCCCTCCACCAGGACGCGGCCGGTCGTGGGGCGGTCCAGTCCGGAGACCAGGTTGAACAAGGTGCTCTTGCCGCTGCCGCTCGGGCCGATGACGGCCGCGAACTCGCCCGGCTCCACGGCGAGTTCGAGATCCCGCAGAACCTCCAACCGCCCGAAGGACTTGCCGACGCCCTCGATACGCAGACTGCTCATGACGACGCTTCCTCCTTCAATGCCCGCTCCCACGGGAGTACCAGTCGTTGCAGCAGATAGGTCGCCCCGAACAGGGCGATGCTCAGCGCGGCCGTCACCGCGACCGCCGCGAACACCAGGTCCGTGCGGAAAGCGCTCTTCTGCGCCTGCATATAGATGCCGAGGCCCGCCTCCGCGCCCGCGTACTCGGCGAAGACGGCGCCGACGACGGCGTAGGTGATGCTCACGCGGAGCCCGGCGAAGAAGTACGGCATCGCGCTCGGCACCCGGACCAGCCGGAACGTCCGCCAGCGGCCCGCGCCGAGCGAACGCAGCAGCCGCATCGCCTCGCGGTCGGTCGCCGCGAAGCCCGCCGCGAGGTTGGCGGCGAGCGGGAAGAACGTCGTCAGGGTCACCACCAGCATCTTCGGCAGCAGCCCGAAGCCGAACCAGATGATCAGCAGCGGTGCCACGGCCACGATCGGGATGGTCTGCGAGGCGACGAGCAGCGGGTACAAGCCCCGGCGGGCCGCCGAGGAGAAGTCGAGGAGGACGGCCACCAGCCAGGCCGCCGCGAACGACAGCGCGAAGCCGAGCAGCGTCTCCTGGAGGGTGGGGAGCGTCTGGTCCCACAGGTCCTGGCGGTTAAGCCAGCCCTGCTCCACCACCCGGGCGGGGGAGGGGAGCGTCGTCGGATCGACACCGGCCGCGGTCACGTAGAGCTGCCAGCCGCCGAGGACCACGGTCAGGACGAGGAGTGGCGGCCACAACGACCGCAGGAGCGGCCTCACTTGGCGTCCGGGAGGTACGCGTTGGTGAAGAACGTCGACGCCTTCGGGGCGGACGTCAGCTTCTTGCCGTTCGCGTCGACGAGCAGGCCGGCCTTGTACTCGAAGTCCGCGAAGGCCTGCCAGCGGGCGGCGCTCTGCGTGCCGATCGAACCGTCCGTGCCCTTGTAGTACTCCTTGGCCAGCAGCGCCTCGCTCTCCTTCACCAGCTTGGTGTTGGTGAGCACGCTCTTGTTCTCCGAGATGAGCAAGTCGGCTGCCTGGGACGGGTGTTCGGCCGCGTAGCGGTAACCCTTGTCGACCGCGGCCAGGAACTTCTTCGCGACCTCCGGGTTCTTCTTCAGGAACTGGTCCGAGGACGCGACGAGTGTCGAGTAGATCGCCGGGAAGCCGTAGTCGGAGAGCTGGAAGTTCTTCAGCGGCTTGCCGCTCAGCTTCGCCTCCAGGCCCTCCCAGGTCGGCATCGGCATCGCGAAGTCCGCCTTGCCCGCGTAAAGCGCCGCGTACGCCGAGGTGTTGAGGGTGACCTGTTTGAAGTCGCCCTTGCCGCCCGCGTTCTGGATCACCTTCTGCAACAGCGGCTTCTCGTACGGGGCGCCGAAACCGGCGTACGTCCTGCCGTCCAGGTCCTTCGGCGAGGTGATGTCGTCCCGGTCGGCGCGCACCGCGATCGTCACGTCCGTCTTCTGCGTCACCGCGTAGACGGAGGTGATGTCCTGGCCGGCCGCGCGGGCGGTGGTGATGCCCTCCTGGTAGGAGATGCCGAAGTCCGCCTTGTGGTTGGCGATCAGGGTCTCGGGCGCGGTCGAACCGTACGGCACGATCTTCACGTCGATCCCGGCTGCCTTGAACCAGCCCTTGGCCTGGGCGACGTAGATGCCGGTGTGGTTGGTGTTGGGCGTCCAGTCCAGGGCGAGCGTGACGGTCGTGGTGCCGTCCTTCGCGGCGGCCGTGGAGTCGGCGGAGCAGCCGGTGACGGCGAGGAGGGCGGTCGCGGCTATGGCGGAGAGGGCGGTACGGCGATGCATGTCGGGTCCTTCAAGGGGTGGGAGGGCTGGCGGGTCGGGCCGGTCACGGCCGACACAGCGCGCTGCCCACCCTCATGAAGTCGACGGCGAGGCGCCGGGTCAGCGTCCGCGCCTGGCAGGCCAGGGCTCTCATGTGGCCACGTCCAGCAGGCCGTTGGTGAACGACCTCGCCCAGTCGCGGTCGTCCGGGATGGCGCCGTTCTCGGCGAGCCAGTGCGCGTACGGGCCCATCCGGCCCTCGTCGATCACACCCCAACGGCCCTCCGTGTCCGTCCAGGTGGGCGCGATCAGCGCCAACGAGCGGGCGATCAGCTGGCGCGGGAAGTACGGGATGACCCGCTCCAGCAACTCCAGGGTGGCGTCCGGCTCTTGGGTGGCGGCCGCGTAGCCGCGAGCTGTCACGGCGAGGAAGTCCCGTACGAGGGAGGGGTGTTGAGTGAGCAGGTCCTCGTTCGTGCCGAGCAGGTAGCTGTGGTAGCGCGGGGCGCCGATCTCGTCGACCGGCCAGGTCAGCCGCTGCTCCTCGGGCAGATCGCCGCGCAACGCGTCCCAGGACCAGTAGTTGCCGAAGGTCGCGTCCGCCTCGCCCGCCGCGATGTCGTCCACGGTCAGCTCACGCGCGCCCGCGTCCACGCTGATCACGGCGTCCGGGTCACCGCCGTCGGCCGCCACCAGGTGACGCACCATGGCCCGGCCGCGCGGGGTCGGGTTGTAGGCGATACGGCGGCCGGCCAGCTCGCGGGGACGCGTGATCCCGGTCGACGTCGTGGTCTGGATCGCCTCCAGACCCCGGTGATTGATCGCGGACACGGCGATCAGCGGCTGGCCGTGCTCCGCGCGCCGGGCCAGCAGCCGGTTCGGCGGGAAGATCCCGAAGTCCACCTCGCCCCGGGCCAGGTATTCCAGCGTGTCACCGCGTCCCGGATCCTGGACCACCAGTTCGACATCCAGACCGGCCTCCTCGTACCAGCGGCGGGCGCGGGCGACGTACAGACCGGCTGAATTCGGCCACGGGTGGAAATAGTCGAGCATGACCCGTATATGCGGCATGGGGGTACTCCGGGAGGTGCGCAGGCGCGACGGCGCCTGAAGGGAGAAGACGGAGGAGGGGTGCGCGGAGGCGGTGGATCAGTGCGTGCGACAACAACAGGAGCTGCGCGCCGGGGTGTTGACCACCGGGTGCTGGGGCTCGACTGCTGGAGACACGTGAACTCCTACGCGGGCGCTGAGGCGCGAGTGGTGCGGTCGGCGTCCCCATGGGGGCCGGACTCTCGACGAGCCGGTCCCAGACGCCCTCTCAGCCCAACCGGGTAGGGGCTCCCGCGTAGATGGCCGAACGATAACCGCACTACCCGGATTCTGTGCAAGCGTGGTCCGGAATCTGGGACAGGCGTGCCCGAAGGGTGAGACGCCCAGCTCGCGGGCGTACGATCGGCCGCCATGACCTCCCTGCTGCCCGGCCCTCTGGTCGACGACACCTGGCTCGCCGCGCATCTCGACGGCCCCCGGCTGGTCGTCCTCGACGCCACCGCGGTCCTGCCCTCACCCCGCGAGGACGGCGACTACCGCTCTGCGAGCGGGCGCGGGACATGGGCCGAACGGCACCTGCCCGGATCGCGACACGCCGACCTGACCGGCGACCTCTCCGACCACGACGCGCCGTACCACTTCGCCGTGCCGTCCCCCGAGGCCCTCGCCGCCGCACTGGCCCGGCTGGGCGTGGGGGAGGGCAGCGAGGTCGTCTCCTACGACAGCGGGGGCGGCATCTGGGCGGCACGGCTGTGGTGGATGCTGCGGGCGATCGGGGTACCGGCTGCGGTGCTGGACGGCGGTCTCGAAGCGTGGGAGGCGGCCGGCCGTCCGCTCGCCTCCGGCGACGACACCGCCCCGGTCCCGGCCGTCAGTCCCGTGACCTCCGTCGTACGTCCGGATCTGTGGGCCGGCATCGAGGACGTGGCCGCCATCAGCCGCGGCGAACGCCCCGGCGCTCTCGTCTGCGCCCTGCCCCCGGGCGGCTACGACGGCTCCGCGCCCACGCGCTACAGCCGCCGCGGCCACATCCCCGCCAGTCGCAGCCTCCCGGGCCGTGGTCTCCTCGACGAGACCGGACATGTCCTGCCGGCCGAGGAACTCGCAGGCAGGGTCGGAGCCGTCCTCGACACCGACGACTCACCGGTGGTCCTGTACTGCGGCGGTGGCATCTCGGCGGCGGGCGCCGCACTCGCGCTCACGCTGCTCGGCCGTACGGACGTGTCCGTCTACGACGGCTCACTGGAGGAGTGGTCCAAGGACCCGGCGCGCCCAATGGAGTTGGGCAACCAGCGAACAAGGGCCCTGGGTACGCGATGAGTTGGACATGGCGGCGTGGCCGGAGCTCGTATCCCTCCCCCGAAGGCTACGAACTCCGGCCGCTTCCCCCGGCGCCGGACCGTGGTCCGTCCGTCCGCGTGCGGCTGTACCCGTGCTGTTACCAGCACATCACCGCGGTGTCCCCCGACCTCCACGTGGAGTACAGGCGCACACGGACGAAGTAGCGGCGGCCCTTGACGAGCCTGACCTTGAGTGTTGCGTTGTGCGGCGTGCCCCCGTCGTCCTGCCCGGCGAGGAAGCGCGGTTCGCCGTCCCGCTCCTCGAAGACCACGACGACCGTGTCGCTGTCCCCGAAGGCGCCGACGGCGTACTCGCGCGTCTGCGTCGGTTCGACCGCGAAGTCGGCCTGCTCGCCCGGTCCCAGGCGCAGCGGCGCCGACCGGAACGGCACCAGCTCGACCGGCCGGGGAGGGCCGGCGGGCGGGTACCAGCGCAGGACGAACTCCTTGTCGGAGGGGGAGAGACCGCCGTGCGGGTGCAGACCCGTGCGGTACTCCTCCGGCTCCAGGATCAGCCCTGACGCGAACGGGTACTCCATGACCGACTGCGGGTCCCAGACGGAGCCGTTGACCTCGTCCGGGTCGAGCTTGCGCAGGATGTTGAAGCGGGTCTTGTCCCGGCTCCAGAAGTTCGGCGGGCCCGCCAACTCGGCGTAGACGGCCTCGTCGTCCCAGTGGATACCGGCGAACGGACTCTGGTGCTCGTGCAGCAGCCCCAGGGCGTGCCCGATCTCGTGCAGGGCCGTCCCGCGCTGTCCGGGCGTGGTCAGGTCCCAGCCGAAGTTCATGGTGCGGTCGGACAGACCGACTGTGAGCGCGTCGCGGCCCACCGTCGACCAGGAGCCGTCACCGGGCTGGAACCCGATGCGCAGCTCCGCCTCCGAACGGTCCCCCACCTCGGCGAAGTCGACACCGATGCCGAGGCCCTGCCACTCACGGAAGCACTCGCGTACGACGTCCTGCTGCTCCTTGGCGCCGCCCCACGGCACCCGCCGCATCTCGCCGGTCCCGGGCACCGGGATGACGGAGGCGTCGGTGACGGCAGAGTTCTCGGAGTTCTCGGCGTCGAAGAAGTAATAGTGCAGGACAGTGCCGTTGACCCACATGCGGCTTCCGCCGATGAGCGCACTGCGTCGCTCGGCGGTCAGTCCCGGTGTGAACTCCGGGGCCGACTGCTGCGCGAGGGAGCAGTAGCGGGTGGTCATGCGACCAGATTGCCGTTGACCGTTCCCGGGCGCCTGAGTCGAGGGCTACTCAAGTCACCCTGTATCAAGGGTGAGTAGCCGGGCTCATATCTGTGTGATGACTTTCGAACAGGATGCCAAGACCCTGGAACTGCCCTGGCCGTTCACCGGCAGGGAGGACGAACTCGAGCTGATCCGCGGCTCGTTGACGGCGGGGCGGCACGGCATCGTGGTGACCGGTCCGGCCGGCCGGGGCAAGACCCGGTTGGTGACCGAGGCCGTCCGGGGCGGCGACTGCGCGAAGGTCACCGGGACGCCCGAGACCCGCCGGCTCCCCTTCGCCGCGTTCGCGCACCTGCTGCCCGAGAGCGTCTCCCTGCACCGCGCGGTCCAACTCCTGTCCGGCGTCCGCCTGTTGCTGGTGGACGACGCCCATCTGCTCGACGACTCCTCGGCCGCGCTCGTCCACCAGCTCGCCGTCCACAGCCGGACCCGCCTGCTGGTCGTGGTGGCCGACGGCGACCCGGTACCGGGCGCGGTGTCGCGCCTGTGGACGGGTGAACTGCTGCCGCGCCTCGCGCTGGAGCCCCTGCCCCGGGAGGAGACGGCGCAGTTGCTGGCGCTGGGCGCCGGCGGCCCGCTGGAACCCCTCACCGTGAACCGCCTCTACGGCCTCTGCCAAGGTGATCTGCGGCTGCTGCGCGACCTGTTCGGCGCGGTGCGCGAGCGCGGGCAGCTGACCCGGGCGACCGACACCGACGAGTGGGCATGGCGCGGCCCGGTGCCGGTCACGGCCACCGTCCGCGAACGCACCGCGCAAGTCCTCGCCCGCACCGGCCCGGCCAGGAATGTCATCTTGGCCCAGAGTGCGGCCGTTTCGTCGGGCAGGACTTGGGTCTTGGGGCCGGCCGCGCGCAGGGCTGCCGCCAGTGTGTCCAGGCGGTCGCGGGGGACCGTGTCGCCCGTC
>NZ_JBLTJC010000082.1:0-33825 GCF_048158785.1 Streptomyces colwelliae
CGGGTGACGCGGGGGCTGCCGTCCCAGTGGCGGCCGGCAGGGGTGGGAGTGGGGCACATGGCGAGGACCGTGCCAGGCGACACGCGGCGAGAGGTGCCGCGGCGGCCGGTATGTCCCCCGGCTGGCCCAGCAGAGTCGAACGCGTGCCCAGGCAGGCGGTCTGGCGTTCTAGGTCTGCTCGCCGGTTCGGGTGATTTGCAGCAGGGCCCGCAAGGGGTGTGCCAGCAGGTCAGGAGCTCTGCATGCCGGGCGGGGTGTGGTCGTCGCAGAGGGGGCCCAGCAGGTGCTCGATGGGGACGTCGAAGGCGTGGGCGAGGGCGTGCCAGGTGGTGACACTGCCGGTGGTGTGGCCGTGTTCGAGGTCGATGAGGGTGCGGCGTGCCAGGCCGCTGCGGCCTGCGAGTTCGTCGAAGGTCCAGCCGCGTTCGCCCCGCAGGCGCGCCAGCGTTACGCGCAGCGCGGCGAGGTCGGGGTCGGGCGGCAAGATCGTCACCCCACCATCCGACGGTGCAGGACCCTGCCCTGTCAGTGCAGACCTCTGCACTATCTGTCGAGGTGGGAGTGACGTTCGAAACGGTGCAGGGATCTGCACTACCGTGCGTTCGTTCCGGCCTTCAGCGGCCGGGCACCGACCACCGCGGCACGGACAGAGAGAAGGATGACCAGCCGATGAGGCTTGCCCGTGCGCATACAGCAGTGCGGCGCATCTGGACCGTGGAACTGCGTCCGCAAGCAGGCGGCCCCACGCTCGTCTGCCCCTCCTGCACCGCCCACACCACTCCCCTCGCTGCCTCCTCCGCACGGTCCGCCGCCCTGGCGCATCTGGCCTGCCACGCCCGCACCGATGTGCTGCCGGTGTACCTGCGCAGCTGTCAGTGCCGGGCGCAGGGATGTGCGTGGCATCCGCGTCACCGCGGATGCGCCGGGCCGGTACGTCTTGCCCTCACCCGTGACCGCGGCGGCCGCACCTGGCGCCTCGCCGACGCCTGCACAGCCTGCGCGGGAGCGACCAGTCATACCTCCGTGGTGCCGGACACCCTGCTCGGCACCATCCGGCCGCACCCCTCCCCCGGACCTCCGCCCCCTGCCCGCGTCGGACTCTGCCCGGAATCCGACGAACAGGTACGCGTACGGGAGATGCTCACCTACCTCGGCGCCACGCTGCCCCGCTTCACCTCCCCCGCCGCCCGGCTGCTTGGCCTGCAGTGCGCCCTGCGCACCGACACCCGTGGCCATGTCCGCCTGCCGGCGGGGCTGCTGCGCGGCATGCGGCTACGCGGACACCGGGACCTGTGGCAGGAACTGGCCCACGCCGGCTGGCTGGAGCCGCCGGATGCCAGATCTACTCCCGTGCAGCTGCGGCTGCTCGATGCCGCGGTCCTGGACCAGGCGCCCGGCCGCCGCGCCCGCCGGCGCGCCGCCCACTGGGCGCTGCACCCCGCCCCACTGGCCCTGCCCGCGGCACCACCCGCTCTGCGACTGACCGCCCTGGCCCTGGCCGCACACGCCTCCGCCAACACCGAACACAGCACCGACCTGGACACCCTCGCCCGCATGTGCGGGCATTCCCCGCAGCAGACCGGAGAACTCCTCGACCGGCTGGTGACAACAGGCACCCTGAAAACCTGGCACCACAACCGCGAGACCGACGAGGCAGTCTGGCAACTGCCCCAGCCCCCACGCACGAACCCGCCCTACAACAGGGCCCCAAAGGCACCGGACCGCGTGGCCCTGGCGTCCGCACCGGACAGCGGACACCATTTGAGAGGAACAACCGGTTCCGCCTGTCCGTAGTATCTCTATGCCAAGGCATTTTGCGGCAGTCACAGGTCCGCAGCGCCGGTACAGCACAGAAGCGCTGCCCGGCTCGAGAACGGTCGCCTGGATCACCGCTGCACACCGAGGAAAGGCCAGCATCATGCCCGAGAGCACAACTGTCGCCACGGGACTGACATCCCAGTACATCACCCAGGTGGCCGGCGACCTCGAAAGCAACCTCAAGGAGCAGGAACGCATCGGTGCCGAGATTGAGGCGCTGCAGGAGCAGCTGGCTGCCCTGGAGCAGGACCACAGCGTGCTGGTGAACATGCAGCAGGCGCTCGGCGTCACGCACGAACCGGATGAGCCGTCGACCACGGCCAAGGGTGCCGCAGTGTCTTCTCCCCAGCAAAAGACCGAGGCCGCACCCCCCAGCAAGCGAAGGGCACGGAAGACCACAGCCGTGCAGGAAACGACGGCCAAGAAGCCCGCCACGTCCACCAAGGCCGGCACGACGGCGACCCGGCCCACCCTGGTGGAACTCATCCGCCGCCACCTCACCGAGCAGAACGAGCCCCGCTCCGCCGCGGAAATCTCCACCGCACTCGGCAAGGCTCACCCCGAGCGCGGCATCAAGACCAAGGTCGTACGCGTCACTCTCGAAGGGCTCGTGGCCAAGAGCAAGGCCCAGCGCACCAAGCAGGGCGCCTCGGTCTACTACACCGGCCCCGACGCGACGGAACCGACCACTGTGCCCCAAGCCGAAGACACGGACCGCTGAAGCCCCGAGGCAGCAGCCGCGCCGACGCTCCCCTCCGCATGAAGCGCCCGGCAGGCGCCGGTGACAAGAAACCTGCCTCGGTGACAATTATCGCCCTTCGGCTCACACTAGG
The DNA here is from genome assembly GCF_048158785.1 of Streptomyces colwelliae. Taxonomy (NCBI): domain Bacteria; kingdom Bacillati; phylum Actinomycetota; class Actinomycetes; order Kitasatosporales; family Streptomycetaceae; genus Streptomyces; species Streptomyces colwelliae. The sequence goes on from NZ_JBLTJC010000082.1 coordinate 2,652, forward strand.
TTGTTGGCCGGGAAGCCGGATCACACAGGTGTGTGACTGAGCGTTTGATTTGGCGAGCTGAGCACTGAGTTGACGGTCGAGCGAGCATGTCCTCTGATGCTGATCACGTGGCGCCGGGAGCACTCAGCCCTCATCCTCGCCCTCCTGGAGACTCGGGACGGTAGAACAGCTGGGGACCCAGTGCCCGGTTTCTGATCTTCGGTTTAATGTGTGATCGGATGCTCGACATGTCAAAGCTGTGCGAGTCCGGCGATGGGAAACGCGCAACGCGGATGGGCGGCACGAGGTGCCAAGCCTGCTACCGCTACCACCAGAAACACGGAACCTTCGAGAGGATCGGTCCCCGGCCTCCGATCAGCATCGAGATAGTGCTCCAGCACGTCGAGCACACCGAGTCGGGGTGCTTGGTCTGGAAGGGGATGACGGACAAGGACGGCCGGCCGCTGTACTACGACGGCGACCGCTACGCGGCAGGGGAGAACCCGCTCGTCTACGTTCAACGATGGGTGTTTGAGCACCACTCCGACAAGCCACTCGCGGTGGGACAGACGGTCACGCGCGACTGCGAGAACAAGCTGCTGTGCATCCACCATGAGCACGCCACTCTGTGGCGGCACCTGGGAAGCGGGGCCTTCGTGAGCGGTAGCGATGACCGAGCCGATACCGACACCGCTCTAACCGGGATGTGCACGAACGGGCACACGTTCGATGACGACAACATTCCCTACGTGAACCCGAGGACAGGCGCCCGGAGCTGTCGGCGTTGCACGCGCGACTCGAAGCTGCGCTCACGCGGGATCGACCCGGAGTCGGTGCCCTACGAGCCTTATCGCAGGGGCGACACGCAGTGCCGGGCGGGGCACCAGTACGCCGTGTTCGGCTTCAAGAACCGCGGCGAGGGCCGCGTTTGCAACGAGTGCGTCCGGATCAAGAGCGCGAAGGGGAACTTGAAAAAGGGGTACGGCCTGGCGTTCGAGGATGTCGCCCGGATGCTCAAGGAGCAGGACAACGCCTGCGCCACATGCCTGACCTCCTTCACCAAAGTTGATCCCGACAACTTCCGGATGGGCGACGCCAACGTCGATCACTGCCACGCCCGCGGTCACAACCGAGGGCTGCTCTGCATGGACTGCAACATCGCGCTCGGCAAGGTCAAGGACAGCACAGCCACGCTGAGCAGGATGATCGACTATCTGAAGGCGTAAAGGGCCCGAAGGGCTCACTACGCCAGATCGAACGCTAACTCGCCAAATCAAAGGTTCTGACCGCTCTTCCGTGATGGCTACGGCTGAAGGAGGACGCGGGCTCTGAGTAGAGCGAACGAGGCTCGAGCGCACATTTGCCGTTTGGTCGCCTTGATCCTCTTTGGCCTTCGATAACGCCGGAGCTGTAGAGCAGGGCGAGACCTGTTGTCGGTAGGGTCCCCGCGAGCAAGAGATTCAGGCGCGAGCCGAGGGAGTTGTGGTGGGGCGAGGCGCGGGTCAGGCGTTGCTGGCCGGCACGGCTGTGGTCGTGACTGGACTCGCGGGACTGGCCCTGAACGCGGCGACCGCACAGGCGCGTTGGCCTGGACTGCTCGATCTGCTGCGCCGCTACTCCTGGCTCTTCGTCCTGTCGCTCACCCTGTTCGCCGCGATCCTCGCCTGGTGGCAGGCGTGGCGGGAGCGGGCCGGCGGTGACCCACGACCGCCCGCCGCGGAACCGGTGCCGGAGTGGGTGGTCGACCGTGAGCAGGCGGGCCAGGTGGTGGCCGCGATCTGTGACCGTTCAGTTCGCCGCCGGGCAGTGGGCATCACCACGTCCCTGCACGGAGCTGGCGGCTACGGCAAGACGACACTCGCGCACCTGGTGTGGGCGCATCGGCGGGTTCGGCGGCGTTTCCGGGGCCGGGTGTACAAGGTCACCATCGGCCGGGAAGTACGGGGGCGTGCCGCGCTGGCGCAGAAGGTCACGGAGGTCAGCGAGTTCATCACTGGCGACTCCCGGCAGTTCCAGGATCCCGAACTGGCCGGGCAGCATCTGGGCCGACTGCTGGATGAGCGACCCGCCACCCTGCTCATCCTCGACGACGTGTGGGAGGAGGAGCAGCTCGCCCCCTTCCTGATGGGCGGCTCCCCGTGCGTACGGCTGATCACCACGCGCAATCCGAACCTCCTCTCCGCGGACATGCCGGCGGTCCGAGTGGACAGGATGTCCGAAGCGCAGGCCAGGGCCGTGCTGACCTGGCAGTTGCCCGGGCTGCCGGACGAACTGGTGCGCGACCTTCTGGAGGCCACCGGAGGATGGGCGCTGCTGCTGCGGCTGACCAACCGGACGATCGCCGAACAGGCGGAGACCGGCGCCGCTCCGGCCGCCGTGGCCGCTCACGCGCTGGAGCGCCTACGCACGTTCGGCCCCGCTGCCGGTGAACGGGACCCCAGCGAGCCGGACCTGAACGACCCCCAGCGGCGCAGCCGGGCGGTGCGGGCGACGGTGGAGGCGGCCACCGCGCTCCTGCCCGAAGGCGGCGCCGAACGCTTCGCGGAACTGGCGGTCTTCGCCGAGGACGAACCCGTGCCGATCGCCCTGGTCATCCGGTTGTGGCAGACCACCGCCGGACTGGAAGAGACCGCGGCCCGGGACCTGTGTCTCGCCCTGCACCGCCTTTCCCTCGTCGGCGTGCGGGCCGAACACGGCGGCCGACTCACGCTGCACGACGTGATCCGCGACTATTTGCGGGTCCAGCTCGGCGAGCGGAGGCTGGCCGAACTGCACGGCCGGTTCGTCGACGGCTGCGCCGAACTGCTGCCCGCCGCCCCGTCCCTCGGGCCCGGAGGCGCGGGCGCCGACCGGGCTTGGTGGCGCACCGAACACGGCTATCTGCTGGACCATCTGATCGAGCACCTCCAGGACGCGGGCCGTACCGACGGGGCCGAAGCAGTCGCCTCGGACCTGCGCTGGGTGGAAGCCAGGCTGCTCCAGCACGGCCCCACGGCCCCCTGGTCCGATCTGGCCCGCATCGGTTCCCTGGAGACCACCGAGCTCGCCCGCGACCTCTCCCGGATCGCCCACCTTCTGATGCCCGTCGAACCGCCGCAGGCCCTGGCCGGAGTGCTGTACAACCGTCTCGACCAACTGCCCCGCTGGCGCGAGCAGATAGCGGGCCAATACGACGCCCCGGACGCATCCCCGGCCTTTCTGGCCAACCTCCTGCCGCTGCCGGACCTGCACAGCCCCGCACTGGTGCGCACGCTCGCGGGTCCCGTCCACGGGAACCTCGGCTCGATGGAGCTCTCTCCGGACGGCACCTGGCTGGCCACCGTCGACTACCGCCAGCCCGTGCGCATATGGGACACGGCCACTGGCGCGTGCATCGCCACGCTGCCCGGCGGCGCGGAGTCAGTGGTGATCTCGCCCGACGGCACATGGCTGGCCACGGTCACCCGTGACGACAGGATCGTCGGTCGCGACATACCGGTGCGTATCTGGGATGCGGCGAGCGGCCGGTGCGTTGCCGAGCTTTCCGGTTCCGCGAACTTGTCAGGCGAAGTCGTGATCTCCCCGTGCGGCACCCGGATCGCCGCAGCCGTCAGAGTCAGGGGCGTCGGCCAACCGGTGCATGTCTGGGACAGGGCGACCGGCGAGTGCATCCTCAGACTGGGCGGCCGCTCCGGGGCGGCGAGGTGCCTGGCGTTCTCGCCCGACGGCACATGGTTGGCCGCCGGAGGCGACGACAAAGCGGTACGGATCTGGGACGCCGTCACCGGCGAGTGCACGGGCGTCCTGATCGGTCACACCAGCGCCCTGCGTACGGTGATGATTTCCTCCTGTGGCACCTGGCTGGCCAGCGCCGACATCAGCGGCGCGGTGCGCACCTGGAACCGGGCGGACGGGCGATGCATGGCCATCCTGCGGGACGACGAGCGACGTGAGAAACCGGTGGTGGTCTCGCCCGATGGCACCTGGCTCGCCACGATCCACACCAACTCGGTCGACATCTGGGACCCGGTCACGGGCCGGCGCATCGGCAGACTGGTCGGCCACACCGGGCGGGTGGGCTCCGTCGCGGTCTCGCCCGACAGTACGTGGCTGGCCACCACCGGAGCGGACGGCACCCTTCGGACCTGGGACAAGGCGACCGGCGTGTGCACCGCCGCCCTGGATCTGGACGGTGCGGCGGCGTCGGTGGCGATCTCCCCCGACGGCACCTGGCTGGCCGCCTACGAGTACAGCGGCACCCGCATCTGGGATCCGGAGGCCGCCCGGCGCGCGGTTGCCGCCGAGAGTGAACGTGCCCTGTGGGTCCGCTCGGTGGCATTCGCACCGGACGGCACCTGGCTGGTCACGACCCACGGGAGCCGGACCATGAAGATCTGGAACCCGGTCACCGGGGAGTGCACCGACACGTGGACCGCTGCCGCTGGTTCCGTGGAGTCAGTGGCGGTCTCCCCCGACGGCACCTGGCTGGCCGTGGGGATGACCGAGCCCAACGGGTACGGACAGCACCACCTGGTGCGGCGGTGGGACCTGGACACTCGACAGTGCACTGCTGACATCGGCGGCCACGCGGAATCGGTGGATTCGGTGGTGATCTCCCCGGACGGCACCTGGCTCGCCGCCGGAGGCAGCAGGAGCAGTAGGCCGGACGCCTGGGACCTGGCCGGTGGCCGTCGAATCGACTGGCTGTACTACGGGGCCCGTGCGGGCGCCACATCAGAGTTGGCGATTTCACCGTGCGGTACCTGGCTCGCCGCAGGGGGCGTGGACGGAGCGGTGCGGATCTTGAACCGGGCCGGCCGGGACTGCATCGCTGTGCTGTCGGGTCACACAAACCCGGTGACGTCCGTGGCGATCTCTCCCGACGGCACCTGGCTTGCCGCCGGGAGCGAGGACGGGGCGGTACGCCTCTGGAACTGGACGCGCCGACGTATCGCCGTCCTGTCCGGTCACACGGAGTCGGTGACCTCCCTGGCTGTGTCTCCCGACGGCAGCTACCTGGCCACCACGAGCAAGGACGGCACCACGCGGATCTGGGACCCGGAGACAGAGCAGACGATCGCCCTCACGCGCACCGAGAAGCCCCTGTTTTCCTGTGCCTGGGCACCCGACAGCCGCGTCCTCGCCGTGGGAGGAGAGTCGGGACTCTACCTCTACGCACTGCAATTGGCGCGTCCTTCTGCGTGACAGGATCATGAGCCGATTCGACTCCACGAGCGCCGATCATGTCCGCGTTTGCATGAGGAATCGCCTGGTTTCGCTACGACTGACCATGCATCGGTCGTAGCCATCACGGGAAGCGCGGCCACAACCAAATCAAATGCTCAGTCACAAGGTGCCATCTTGCTTCCGTCGGGCACGGGAATCAGAAATCAAGCTCGATGTAGTCGATGTCGGTGAAGGCCACCTGCAGACCGGCGGCACGACGCCCGCGGTCTTTGAAGTAGATCTCCTGCAGGCCTTCGGCGGCGATCTGTTGGAGCTGCTGGTCGGTGGCGCCTGCGGCGTGGGCGTCGAGGAGGCGGGCGGCGTAGTCGGGTGGCAGGTGCTGGGTGATCAGGCGGATGCGGGCGTCGTCGGTGGTGCCGGGGGCGGCGGTGTAGCCGAACCGGGCGCGGGTCTCGATCGTGATGCCGCCGGTGGTAGCGGCTTGCTGTCTGGCCTTGGCACGTACGCGGGGCTGCCAGCGTCGTCGGACTTCGTTCGTGAGGCGGGTGGCGAGTTCCGGTCGGGGCTGTTTGATCTGGCCTTTCACGTAGCGTTCGACGGTGCGCTGGGAGATGCCCAGCATGTCGGCTGCGGTCCGGGTGCCTTTGGCGGTTTTGACGAGGAAACGCATCTGGGCCTGCGGGGTCTTGGGCAGGGGCCGGGTGAAGGTGTTGGCTGTGGCTTTGTCGAGGCTGTCGCTGAAGATGCCCACGTGCGGTTCCTACTCCCCGTCTGCGGCGGCGTCGGTGCCCTTGATGTGCCGGGCGGGGTTATGGCCTTCGTCGAGCATCTTGACCGCCCACATCAGGGGCTGGGTGCCTTCGTGCTTGACCATGCCGGGGCTGACTCCGAGGCGGAAGCCGCCGGGCAGTGGCTTGTCCTCCGGGGTGCGGGGCAGGAAGTCCAGCGGGGTGGGGCCGTCGGAGAGGTAGACGGCGCAGTCGGACAGCACGGCGATCGGGAACAGGCCGGTGGCGGCGAGTCTGAGCATCTTGCGGTGCATGTTGACGCGGGCGGTGGCGATGACGGCGGCGCGGATGTCGGGCCGCCAGGTGGGGCGTTCCAGGGCGGGCCAGCGCTCGCCGGGCCGGTAGCCGGCACCCTGGGGGCGTTCGCGGAGCTTGCCGATGCCGCCCTTGACGGTCGCCTTGATCGCGGAGAGGACGGCGGCCTGCGCGGGATCGGTGTCCTTGTGGTGTTCCATGGCGGCCAGGAAGTCCGCCTCGTTCATGCCCGCTTTGACGCCGAGGCGTCCCATGGTGGCCAGGTAGGCGTCGCGCAGCCGGGTGTACCAGCCGTCCAGATAAGAGCCTGATTCGGTGCGCAGCCAGGCTTCAAGCGGGGTGATGTCGTGGCCGAGTTCAGCGGCGTAGGCGACGGTGGGGGTCGCGTACCAGGCCGGGCCTTCGGGCCGCAGGCCGTGCGGGGTGAAGGGATTGGGCAAACGCGGGTCGAGGTCGATGTGGGAGAGGTCGACCAGCCAGCTGCCAGTCGTTTTCTTGTCGAAGCGGGGGTGGTTGACGTGGACGGGGGCGCCGAGGCCGACGGTGAGCCGGTTGACGGCCGCGGCGAACGCCATGTTGACGTCGATGCCCACGGCGAACGGCTTCGCGCATTCGTCGTCGGTGAGCTGTTCCGGGTCTCGGATCCACTCGAAGGCTTCTTCGTCGAGGACCTCCGCGGGGGTGCGCTGGTGGCCGCGCGGGGAGCGGGTGGTGACGACGGGGTGTTCGTCGGGTGCCTCGGGCGGTGCGGGGTCGACCGCCTGGGTGAGCGCTCCGGGGTTCGGTCCGGAAGTCCAGGTGTCGGTGACCGGGTCTTTGACGGGGCGGGTGGGCGGGCGCAGTGCGGTCATCAGTTCCAGACCGCATACGGCCGCGGAGCCGCGCGGGGTGATCACGCGGGTGGCGTAGTCGCCGAGGACCTGGGCCAGTTCAGGGGCCGGGAGTAGGCCGGCACTCCCCCAGGTTCGGATATCGAGAGCGTCCCAGGGCAGCACGGCGAGCTGGACGCACTGACGTCGGCCGCCCTCGGCGGGCCGGTAGACGCGGGCCCAGGGGCCGAATCCGCGGCGTGTCAACTTCCACTTGGCGCGGGCGAGTTCACGCACCACCGGATGGTTGTCGGCCAGGCGCAGCGCGCGGCGGTCCTCCAGGGCAGGGGGCAGGCCGAAATGGGCGGCGGCCCGGGCGGTGAGGACGATCAGCGGATCGGAGTCCTTGCCGTGGCGGTGCAGCCTCTCGGCACCGAGTCCGGACTCCTTCACTGCCCAGTCGGCCAGTTGCGCGATGGTGGCCGCAGGGCACTCCAGCAGTATTCCGCCCTGGCAGTACGCGATGCCGTCTGCGTCCAGCACCGCCAGTGGCCCGTTGGGGAACCGTGAGTCGGCAGCGGGCGTGGCTTCGGTCTGCCGAGTCGGGCGCCGCTCCCCCGACGCCGGCATGTTGGGTGTGCCCGATGCCGAGGATGTCGGGGGCGGAGACGTCACAGCGCCCTCTGGGGCTTGAGTCGGCGGCGCTGGGAGGGGCTCTGTTGGAGTTGCGGACCTGCTGGGGGGCGGGGTGGATGCCGGATGGCGTTGGGCGAGGCCCTCGAGCAGCCTGCGGTAGGCCTCGCGGCGCTCTCCTTTCGGCTCGGCCCGTCCGGCCTCCCATGCCTCGATGCTCGGCACGCGCGTGCCGAGAGCCTGTGCGAGAGCCGCCCGGGTCAGCCCGGCCGCCTCGCGTAGTCTCATCCGCTCGGCCGGGAGGGGCAGCACGGTGCCGTCGTCGACAGCGGCGAGCAGGGAATCAACGGCTGCGAACAGTTCCTGGGACTGGTCCGTCATCTGTGCTCCTCCTCCCTTTACCTGACGCCCTGGCGGATCTCTTCGAGGCGGGTCATCAGCCGCTGATAGCGCTGCGAAGCGGCCTGGGAGGAGTTCAAGCCCTGATGCTGGGCGATCTGCCGCCAGTCCATGTCGCGGCGCCTGGCCTCGATGACTACCTGAGTTTCCAGCCGGTCCAGTTGATGGCGCATGTCCTCGAAAAGGCTGAGCGCCGCACCCACATCGTCCGAGGTCACGTCTGTCGCCTGCCCGCCGCTTTGCTGATGGTTGGCGGCAGCCATCAGCAACCGCCCCAGCAGTGCGGCGTCCTGCTCCAGGCGATACGCCGGAGCCCAATGAGCGATGGGGTCTTCCACGAGCATGGTCAGTCGCCGGCGGGCCTCGTCGCGAGGGTCACGTGCCATGCGCCCACTCTATCACAACGATTCAACGAAACAACTTATTGTTGTTTCGTTCTCCACATCGTAGAGCGGTTGGAGGGCAGGCCTCCTGCCGCTTGGGGGACGATGGGGTGCCCGTTCAAGAGGAGACGCCGGATGTGCCCATCCTGCAGATCCCTCGCCGTACCCGGGCTGTCAGGCCGGGCTGGCACTCCGTGCTGCTCCGCCTGCACGAGCAGTCGGTCTCGGTCTGCCCTGAGTACCGCGTTGTCGATGCGAAGGAGAAGTTCGGCGGGCTGCTGGCGCATATCAAAACCGCCGAAGGAAGCGCCCGCGGCCCGCTTGCGTATCTCATCAGGGCGGCCGAGGCGGATGCTTCTGTTCTCTGTGAGTTCTGCGGCGCTCCGGGGCGGGCGAGGTCCCGGGGTGACGCACGGGGAGGGTGGATCCAGAAGGTGTGCGACAGATGCCACCCGGCATGGTCCGCGCGCGAGATCATGATCGTGAGCAGCACGGTCCGGTCGCCCGGCCGAGGTCCCTCTGCGACACAGGGCTGACAGCCGCACCGCCCACACCCAACTACTGTCCGCCTTGCGCCAGTTGCTGTTCCCCGATGGCCGGCTGTGCGCTCCCGCCGCATCGCCATGCAGGCCCGTTCTGGCTGCGCTCTGCGGCAGCATGTGGTCTTCTGTTCAGACCGCATGCTCGATGAACAGCCCCCCGGAGTCGCAGATGGTGAACAGGTGTTTGTCGGGTGCTGGGGTGTATACGAATTCGGTGAGCCGATATTCAGTGAGCGGCTTGGTTCCGAACAGGCCTTCCGCAGTCATCACAAGGTCTTGGTAGCGGGCGGGCGTGCTGGCGGGCTTGTCGCAGACGTCGACGGGGAGCATGACCAGTGCGGTCACACCACCACGTGCAGAGGGGCGCAGTTGCATGCGGATCGCGTGCCGTGCACCGAGCCGGCAGGCGAGGGCCAGCCCGAGCCGGGAGCCGCTGAGGTCGTCCCGTGAAGGCGGCGAAGCGAGGTGTTGGTTGACCTCGAAGAAGGTCTGCTCTGTCATCCCCAGTCCCTGATCTTCGATCTCGATCAGCACGCGGCCGTCGGGCAGCGCATGCCCCGTCACCCTGACAGTGGTCTGCGGCGGGGAGAATGCCAGGGCGTTTTCAAGGAGTTCGGCGAGCAGGTGGACGAGGTCGTTGACGGCAGGTCCAAGCACAGCCGGGGCCGCAGGCACGGAGATCAGCTCGATCCGCTGATGATCCTCTACTTCGCTGGCAGCGGCTGTTAACACATCGACCAGCCGTGCCGGAGGGCCCCCTTGGCCGCTGGTCCGCGGATCGGCGAGGGAAAGGAGGCTGTCGCAGGTGCGGCGGGTCATCCTGGTCAGATGTTCCAGTTCGAACAGTGTGTCAAGCCGCTGCGGGTCGTCTTCGGCGCTCTCCAGCTCGGAGATCCGGTTCAGCTGCCGCTGAAGCAGTGCCTGGCAGCGACGGGCGAAGGTGGCCATCGCAGCAGCGGACTTCTGCCGCAGCAGGGCGTGTCCGACGGCCAGTTCCACATATGCACGCTGTGCGGCTTCCAGCGCCCGGGCCGCCTGGGCGACGTCGTCGTGCCCCTGAAGCCCGATGGCCTGGAGGTAGTGGTCGACGGGGACGTCGTGTGTGAGGGGAAGCGCGAGCTGTCGGGTCAGCTCGGGAAGCTGGCGGTCGGTCATCAGCAGCGCCGCCTCTTTCAGCTGCCGTAGGGCGGCCGACCGCTTCAGGAGCGTGGGCCGGACTCTGGTGGCCCTGAGCTCGGCGTCCTTCAGCAGTTCGTCGGCCTCGGCCCGGGCCTCTTCCAGTTTTTTGGCGGCTTCCACGCCTGCCTTGGTGCGCACCTGTTCGGCTTCTTCATGGACGCGTTCGAGGTCTGCAAGACGGTGCTCGGCCACGTCGACGGCCTTTGCCAGGCGCAGACGTTCCTCTCGTGCCTGGCGTTCGAGGTCCGCGCGCTCGGCGTCCTCGTTGGCGGCGGCCAGTTCCGCCTCGAGTTCCTGGCATCGCAGCCACGCGGCATCTCTGTCCCGCTGCGCCTGCCTGAGGGAGTGTTCCAGGCGCGCCACCTCCTCCCGCAGCCGTGCGCACTCTTCCTCAAGTTCCTCTTTACGGGTCCGACGCCGTTCGATCTCCGCCTTGGGCGCGTGCTGTTGGTGTTCCTGTGCCGCCCTGACCTCGCGAAGCTGGGACTCCAGCGCCCGCAACTGCCGCTGGTGGCCTTCCACGGCCCGGTAGAGTTCGCGTGATTCGAGTTCCAGCTCCTCCTCACGCAGGACGGCTTCTTCCAGGCGGTCGCTGGCCATCTGTTCCCGGTAGCGGGCAGGGTTGTCCGCGAGCAGGGCATCGCGGTGCAGCTGGTAGATGCGGCCCTGCAGATCCGCGGAGACCTCCGTGCCGTGCGCCTTGCACGCCGACTTCATCAGCCCGTCGATGAAATGCTTCTCCGGGATGCGCTCCCCGCTCAGGTAGCGCGACACCGACGAGACGCTGGTGCGGTAGTAGGACGCGAACTGCCGTTGCGACTTTCCCGACCCCTTCAACAGACGCCTCAAAGCCAGCGCCAGCTCCCGCACTTCTGGGCGCAGCGTCGGCGGCAGCGGCTTGAAGCCGTCCGCGTCGTCATGAGCGGTCTCTTCACTGCCGTCCTCCCCGTTCACCTGCTCCCCTCCCCTGGGTACACATACTCCACCGCGCAACGACACGCACGCCCGGCACTGGGGCAGTCTCGGCTGCCGCAGGAGCCTTCCCAGCACAGACTGCCCAACTCCCGCTCGCGCAGGCAGTGTTGAACGGCCAACGACTAGCGTTCATCGATCACCCCGTTGAAGAACGCCACGGCGCCTGCACAGGCGGCCGTGCCCACGATCACCGACTCCGCCGGTCCGCTGCGGTGGGACAGGACTGTCAGTACGCCCGCGCCCACGCCGACGAGGACGCCCAGCAGCAAGACCAGCGCCGCGCGCAGGCTCAGCAACGACCGGTTCACACACACCTCCGGATGAACGCCAGCGCTATGCCCGGTGAACGGACGCAAGCACCAAATTCTTGTACCGGGGGTCAAGTGTGCCCGGGCATCGGGGTGTTCCCGCCCGGGAACGGGGTGTTCCCAAGCAAGCGGGAACACTTGTTTCTCACTCGCGTCCCGCGCAGGCCGGATACGGACCAGCCTCAACGGCGCTGCCCGCGTCGGCATGGGCGAGGAAGTACTTCTCCACCCGGACCTGGTGTCCGCCCACCAAGTGGTCCCTTCCGCACTTCGGCGAGCTGCACGCCCAGTTCAACGGCGTGCTCGTCATTACCGAGTTCTTCGTGCAGTTCGCGAAGCGAAGCGTTGCCCTGGTGTTGTCCTCCCAGGCCCAGGGAGCCGCCCGGTGTGGCGCAGAAGCCTTCCCTCCACCAGTCAAGCCACGCAGCGCGCTAAATGCGATCCCAACTCCTGGTCCGGGCGATCCAGTTGTCGGCAACGGGTGAAATGAGGCCACGGACGGCGGATCAAATGTGAGCCACCGGGGCCCTACCGAACAGCATCAGTCGAAACCACAGGTGCCCAAAATCATCACTAAAACTACGATTCTGGAATCTATGCAAGCCATCATTCGGAATTCTTTCTAATTGTTCGTCAGGGCGGCGGAGCCCCCCCGTTATGTTTTCCGCGGTCCTGCAAGAGGGCCGCTGGCCTCCGGGCCCGGCATGACTGTTCCCCCTGTCGAAGGCATGACCTGGGGGGTGGTGTCACCGGGTTCGGAAGGTGCCGTCGGAGACGCTGATCAGAGGTCCGGCCACTGCCCGGTCCGGCGCAATGCCGGACAGCTCGCGGGCGACAGGTCTGCATAACGTGGATGCGCGCGTACGACACCACCGCCGAGGCCGGCACGTTCAACTCTCCTGGAAGGGCGCGATGTTCGACACCGAAGACGTGGGCGTGTTCCTCGGCCTGGACGTCGGCAAGACCGCTCACCACGGCCACGGACTCACCCCGACAGGCAAGAAGGTCCTCGACAAGCAACTGCCCAACAGCGAGCCGAAGCTGCGGTCCGTGTTCGACAAACTGGCCGCGAAGTTCGGCACCGTCCTGGTGATCGTGGACCAGCCCGCCTCCATCGGGGCCCTGTCCCTGACGGTCGCCCGGGACGCCGGCTGCAAGGTCGCCTACCTGCCCGGACTCGCGATGCGTCGGATCGCCGACCTCTACCCGGGCGAGGCCAAGACCGACGCGAAGGACGCCGCGGTCATCGCGGACGCCGCCCGGACGATGCCGCACACCCTGCGCTCGCTCCAGCTGACCGACGAGATCACCGCCGAACTCACCGTGCTGGTCGGCTTCGACCAGGACCTCGCCGCCGAGGCCACCCGCACCTCCAACCGGATACGCGGCCTGCTCACCCAGTTCCACCCCAGCCTGGAACGCGTCCTCGGACCCCGCCTGGACCACCCCGCGGTGACCTGGCTGCTGGAACGCCACGGCTCGCCACAAGCTCTGCGGAAAGCCGGACGCCGCAAACTCGTTGAGGTGATCCGCCCCAAGGCCCCACGCATGGCACAGCGGCTAATCGACGACGTCTTCGACGCGCTCGACGAACAGACCGTCGTCGTCCCCGGGACCGGCACCCTCGACATCGTGATCCCGTCCCTGGCCCGCTCCCTGACGGCCGTCCACGAACAGCGCCGGGCTCTGGAAGCCCAGATCAAAGCCCTGCTGGAGGACCACCCTCTTTCCCCGGTCCTGACCTCGATTCCGGGAGTCGCGGTCAGGACCGCCGCAGTACTGCTGGTCACCGTCGGCGACGGCACCAGCTTCCCCACCGCCGCCCACCTCGCCTCCTACGCCGGCCTCGCCCCGACAACAAGGTCGTCGGGGACCTCGATCCACGGCGAACACGCCCCCAGAGGCGGCAACCGGCAACTCAAACGCGCGATGTTCCTCTCCGCGTTCGCCGCCCTGCACGACCCCGCCTCCCGCACCTACTACGACAAATGCCGGGCCCGCGGCAAGACCCACACCCAGGCCCTCCTCCGCCTCGCCCGCCACCGCATCAGCGTGCTCTTCGCCATGCTCCGCGACGGCACCTTCTACGAACCCCGAACCCCCGAAGCAGCCGTCGCATGACGAGCTCGGGCTTGACGAAGGACATAGAGGCACCCCCCCGGGGGGATAGAGAGACCCGGTATCACGGAGCCGTGGGTGACCCTCGACCCGGTGGGCCCGACGCGGGCCGCGATGGCTGCAGCACGAGCGCCGAGGCCCTCCAGACCGAAGCCGTCACCGCCCCCGCTAAGGGACCCAACTGCGCTCCGAACGAGGGAAGTTGACACTCCCCGTACGACGACCGCTACCTCGACAGCGCGGGCAAGCTGGGAGTCGACCACCTCTTAATCTGCGCTTCGACGGCTTTGCCTACAGTTCTTGCTGGTCAATGCGTCAGCGGTATGCCGTGGGCGTCTATCGCCAGCATGGGCAGGGCGTCGCGTCAGGTTGAACGCTCCCTCAGTGGACTCGCGCACCGAGTCGTCCGTCTCGTTCGCCAGGTGCTGGCTGAGGGCCTCGCGGCGCTGAACCGCTGGCCGTCTTACGCCAGTTGCTGTCTTCGCCGGGAAGCCGGCAGTCCAGCACATGCGCAGCAGCCAGCAGCGGGCCGTGCTGGGTGAGTTGGTGCACTTGCGCAAGTTGGTCGCGGAGAACGTCGTCGATGTTGTGATCCGTCGAGCGGCAGCCGCGTTTCTTGGTGTTCCAGCGGGTGCAGTCGAAGTAGCCAACCAGCAGCAGGCCGGCGGTGTGCGGTTCGCTGAGGTAGGCGCAGAGCTGAGTTCGGGCTGTGTCGGGCAGTTCGGGGTTCCAACATCCTTTGGCTTCGATGACGACTCTGATGGTGTGCTGGCGGGTGTCGGGGGAAGCGGTTGCTTCGATCTGGAGATCGGTGCGCAGGCCGGGTAGGCCGGTGCGCCGTACTTGGACTTCTCGGTTGACGACGACTCGGTGCCCGCCGATATCGCGGCGCAGGAATGAGGCGACGGCGTCGCTGAGGTCGTCTTCCCAGCAGGGCCAGCACTGGGTGTGGGTGTCGAAGCGGTCGCGGTCGCGGTTCCAGAGGTTGACGACCGTGCCGTTGTAGCCCTGGAGGTCTTCCTCCAGAGCGGTTAGGGATTCACGGACCAGATCGAGGAGTTGGCGTTGATCGCGGACGAGGCGTGTCTGGTGGTCGGTGGCGAGTCGGATGAGCTGTTCGGGTTCGAGAGGAAGGGCGCTGTGGTCTGCTGCCGCGCGGGCGGTGACGCGGGCGAGCATGCGCAGTTGCCACACCTGCGGATGTTCCTGGGCAAGGTGGTGGAGTGCGACTGCGGCCTGGGGCGTCTCACGGGACGCGAGGACGCGGGGCAGATGGTGCAGCAGGTCGACGAGCCGGTCCTCGTCCCGGATGAAGCCGCTGTGTAGGGGGCGCTGCAGGCGTTCGGGGCCAACATCGCGGAGGAGGAGGGTGTAGAGGTCGATGAGTGCGGTTTCGTCGAGCTGGTGGAATGACGAAGTGTCGAGGTCGGCGGAGGGGCGGGTGAGTAGACCTCGGTATTCCTCCAGGACGCTGGGATCACTCAGGCCGCGGCGCAGAGCGGGCCAGTAGCCGGGGAGTCTGTCGTGGAGCAGCAGGGCCCGGGCGGCAAGCAGCCATCGCTGCCGCGGGGGTGAGCCGGTCTCATGCTCACTGGGGTCGGTGTCGAGAGCGTTCGCCAGTTGAGGAAGGGCGTCGGGGTCTGCGGCTGTGGCAAGTTCGTAGAGGACGGTGTACCACTGCTCGGGGCTGCGGTCAGGGTGCAGCGCCCAGGCATGCAGAACGGGTCTGAGCCCGTAGGCGGGGAGGCGCCCGAGGGCGCTGGTCAGGTCTTGGAGGGTCTGGTCGGTGGCACGGTCGAGGGCCTGGGTCAGCAGCAGGGGGAGCTGGTCGCCTGCGTGTTTCACGCACAGCGGCATCCAGACGCGTTGCACGTCGAATTCGCCGGCGCTGTATGCGGGAGTGGTGGCGAGGACGATGCCCCAGCGGGCCCAGTGCGCCGGGGTGGCGTGCAGGGCCGCGGGGTTGTCCACAAGGGCGAAGGCAGTGCGCTCGGCGAACGGGCGGCGGGGGTGTGTGGTGTCTGGGGTGAGATCGGCTGCGCTCGGCGGGGGAAGCGTGGTGAGGAGGTGGCTGGCTGCCTCGTCAAGGCGCCGGGCGGGATCGGTGCCGGTGGCGGGGTGTGATGGTGCCTGGCTGGCGAACGTGAGAAGGCTTCCGCCGTGAGGGGCCAGCGTGCCGTCCGCTGTGCGCTGCAGGTGGTGCAGGACCTCGTCCCATGCGGTGAGAACCTGCGTGCCGTGGGCGGCGAGTACCTGGTCGATGGCGGCGTTCAAGTCGGCGGGGTCAAAGCGGCGTTGCTGCCGGTGGGCTTCCTCTCGTGCGGCGCGTTCACGCTGCCGGCTGGGGTAGGTCTCCCAGAAGGCAGTGGCCTCGGCCAGTGTGGGATGTGCATGGCGGGCCGCGTCGGCACGCGCCTTGGCCTGGGGGTCTTCGGGAGGTGTGAACCGGATGGCGTGGCGGGCGAGATCGGGGTTGATCTCGGTGAGTTCGTTCCAGTGTTCCATCCAGTACAGCAGGTCGTCGTAGGGCAGGAAGGAACCACCGGGGATGCCCGAGAGCACGGTGAGAAAGTGTTCTTCGCCGTTGTTGTGCTGGAGGAGGTAGAGGGCGAGCAGTCGTCGGGTGCGGGGGCATTCGTCCAGGGCCGCGGCGAACTCGCCCAAGTCGCTCTGCAGCCCGGAACTGTAGAGGAGGTCTTGGTTTTCGGGGAGCCCGAG
Organism: Streptomyces colwelliae; assembly: GCF_048158785.1. Lineage (NCBI taxonomy): Bacteria > Bacillati > Actinomycetota > Actinomycetes > Kitasatosporales > Streptomycetaceae > Streptomyces > Streptomyces colwelliae. Next base: position 18,904 of record NZ_JBLTJC010000082.1, read on the forward strand.
AAGGCCTTCGCCGATGAGAGGCACAAGGTCTGGGGTCTGGGTGTGCTCGTTGTAGGTGACCGCTCGGCCCAACAGGGCCACGGCCAGACTGTGACTTGCAGGCCGAGTGCTTCCTGCCCTCAGAACCTGCCCGGCCCATGCGGTGGCTTCGGTGATGGTGGCGGCGTCGACCTGTTGTGGGATCTCTCGTTGCAGCCGGAAGGCCGTTCCGACGTGGGCGGGGTCGGGGTCGCGGAAGCGGTCGAGGTAGTCAGTCAAGGAGAGATGGCCGGGGTAGAGGTGGCGCAGTGCCGCAGCGACCACTTCGGGGGAGGTGTCCTGGGTGAGGTCCGTGATCCGACTGAGTGCGGTGGAAGTGGGTTCGGTGATACCGGCCAGGGCCGCGGTGCGTACTCCCGTGTCGTGGCGGGCGTCTTCGGCGACGTGCAGCAGGTCGTCGGCCAGTTCGGGGCGGCGACAGGCCCGGGCGATGCTGACAGCCGGATACAGCACATGGGTTTCACCGCCCGCCCGCAGGCGGGGGTGCAGCTGGCCAGCCAGGCCGGGGTGGTTGAGGCGGTACAGCAGGCTGTAGTCGAGGCGGACCGTGTCGTCTCGCTCCAGTAGGGCGAGCAGGGCGTCGACGGTGCGTTCCCGGTCGGTGTCGGACAGGCTGGGCAGGTCGGCCAGCAGCAGGACGAGGGGGTCACCGTCCAGGAGGTCAGCGAAAAGGGTGGGGTCGCTGGTGGCACGCCAAGCGGCCACTTCCTGGTGGGCGGGGATGATGTGGCGGGCCTCACCGTCTCCGATCCACAGCAGTTGGCGCTGCGCCTGTGAGTCCAGGGCACGCATACGCAGGAAGTGGGCGGCGAGGAACTCGCGGTAGCTGTCGTGGGCGAACGCCCAGCGCAGGTCACCGGTCGGGACCAGCAGGCTCGACTCGGTCACCTGGCGCAGATTCCACAGGGTGCACGGGATGCGGCCGCCCAGGTGTCCGGGTTCATCCGAGTCGTCGAGACGCGACAGCCGCAGGTCGTCCGATGTGGCAGGGGTGCCGGTGAAGGGAGTGTCGCTCACGGTGGTGTAGGGGCCGAACTGCACAGCTGCGGCCAGCCGGGCCGCAACGGCCAGCATCTGCTCGGGGGACGTCTGGGCCTGCAACTGGCGTAGGTCGGTGGAGCGGCGGTGTTCGGTGCACAGGCGCAGGCACGCCTCGAGGTAGGCCTGGTGCACCGTTGCCGGCAGGCGGGCGTGGTCGGCGTAGCTTTCGAGGAGCTGCAGCAAGGTGACCGGGTGGGTGGCCAGCGCGACCAGTCCCTGCTGCTGGATGGCATCGAGGAAGGTGTCGGTGTCTGCCACACCGACACCTTTGGCGGCGAGGGCGACATCTCCGCGGTCGAGAGGAGCCAGCCCCATGATCTTGATCTGGTCGGCGTCCCAACGCTCGCGCAGGGACTCTTCAAACCGGGCCGGCCAGCGAGCGCTGCGGCAAGTGATCCGTAGCCGCAGCATCTCCCGGTCCGGCTCGGGCAGTTCATCCAGCACCTCCTGCAGGATCTGGTCCAGCTGAGGGAGATCGTTGAGGCCCTCGTCCAGGCCGTCGAGGAGGACATGCCACTCCCCCGGCTCGCTGGGAGGTTCAAGAGCCTTTCGCAGTCGCGGCTGTGCCAGACGTGTTGTGGTGCACTGTTTCAAATCCAGCCAGGAGGCGCGCAGGCCGTCAGTGACCAGGGCGTCGTGTTCCTGGTGAAGGGCGAAGGTCTTACCCATGCCTCGCTCGCCGCGTAGGACGATCAGTCCAGTGGCCCGTTCGTCGGCCAGCAGCACTCCCGCTGCGGCCTTGCTCGACGTCCAGCCGTAACGGCCCTGCGCCGGCGGCTCGTCCAGGACGAACACCCGGCGCTGCCACGGGAATCGCTGCTGCATGGGTTGCTCTCCAGAACGTGCGGGCGCGTGCTGCCGCCACCCTAGAACGGGAACGTTCTGCGTGACCTCTGGTGGCGGTCCTGCCCGGGCGGTTCGGTGCGCGGCTGGGAGAGCATGTGCGCCGCGGTACGCGAGTGCGCTAACGGGTGCGGGAGGGCGTGTTCCTGCCGATGGGCAGCACACCGATGACGATCAAGCGGGGAACCTCGGTGGGACTTCGCGCGTGCAGGGTTGTCCAGACGCGGTCGTCGATGGCCGAGTATCCGCCGGGATGCCTGCTGTGGTCGCCGACCACGAGCAAGGCGAAGGGCACGTTGGTGGCGGTGTAGTTGGCGGTCTGGGCCAGGTGGGCGGTGTGCACGTCGGCGGGGGCGGAGGAAGCGGTGCGGCGCTTGACTTCGATGGGGAAACGGATCCCGGGCCGGGGCTCGTATTCCAGGTCGCTGCGACCACCACCGCGATCGGGTGTCTCCCGGCGGATGGTGCCATGGGGGAAGGCTGCGACGAGGTTTTGGTGGTAGTCGTCCTGTAGTGCTTTCTCGGGCCAGTGACGTCTGTTATGTCCCGGCGGGCAGGGGCCAAGGTAAGCGGTGCGGTCGCCGTAGAGGTCGGGCTGGGAGTCCATGCGCTGGTAGAGGAATTCCAGGAAGTTCTCCACCAGGCCGGACAGGTAGCCGTCCACGGGGGGTGTGAAGGCGGGATGGCGTTCCATCTGGCCGAGCAAGGCGCGCAGGTGCTGGTCGAAGAGACCGAGGCCGTGGTGGGCGGTGGCCTGGTGGCGCTGGGTGAGGGAACGTTCGAGGCGGTCGAGCATGAGCGGATCGGTGGGGGTCGACAAGGCGGTTCCCGTTCGGTTGACGAGACTGTGCAGGTGCGGGTAGTCGGCAAGCGCTGTGGGGAACACTGGGGGGCTCTGGGGGTGGCCGTAGGTGCTGATGCTGTCGCTGACGGCCTGGTGAAGGACGGTGGCGTCCGGATGGCCGGCGAAGTCGTGTTCCAGTGCCTGACGCAGGTGGTGGAGCAGGGCGGCATTGCGGGTGAAGGCGTCCGTGATGGCGGGGTGGACGAGTGCATGCAGGCCGGGGGCCGTACCGGTGGTGTGGACGGCATGGGTGGCACGGTAGACGTCGAGGACATCGGCGAGGGTGCGGGCCGCCTCGTACCAGCTGGGCTGAGAGAGGTGCGCGGCAGCGGTGTGAAGGCGGGTGGCCAGACGGTGCCAGGCGGCCTGGGCGCAGCCGCGGGCGGCGAGCCACGGGAGGTCGCCGAGGCGGGCGGTCCACGCCTGGTGGTGGGCGGTGGCTTGGTTGAGGCGGTGGAGGGCGTCGTCGGGGAGAGAACGGCGGTCGGGGCTGAAGGCGTCAACGATCTGGAGAGCGGCGAGCCAGGCGTGGGCGTCGGGGCGGCTTTCCGATCGGTCGATCACGTGGTGCAGGCGGAGGCCGGCGTGGTCGAGGTGGTCGCGGGCCTGGGGGCCGTGGGTGGCTTGGGCGGCGTGTCTGATCTGGGCGAGGGCGAGTTCGAAGCAGGCGTCGGTGCGTACCGGGGCGGGTAGTTGGGGCTGTTGCTCGATCCGGTTGAGGGTGGTCAGCAGCGCGGGGTCGCCGAAGTGGCTGTACGCGACGCCGAGAAGGACGGGGAGCATCTCCAGGGCGTCGGCGGGTTCGGTGGCGTCCAGATCGGTCAGGAGCAGCAGAAGCTGGTGGGGGTTGCAGCGGTCGGTGATGGCCAGTTGGAGCAGGCCGGCCAGTGCGGGGCGGGCGAGGTGGGCGCTGGCTTGAGCGGTGAGGGCTTCTTCGGCGTGCCGGGCCAGCAGGCGGCTGAGGTGTTTGGGGTCCATGGCCTGCAGCAGGGCTGGGTGGTTGCAGATGGTGTCGAGGGCCTCGGCCAGGGTCCAGGCGCTGTGGGGGTGGGTCAGCCCGTGTTGCAGGGCCTGGGTGATGGAGGTGAGGGATTGGCGGGAGGGGTCGGCGAGGGTGTGGGCGGTGGCGGTGGCCAGGACGCCGAGCAGGGGGCCGGTTGCCAGTTGGGATGCTTCGGCGGCGACAGCGGCTGGGCCGCCGAGGTCGTCGAGGCTGGGCCCGGCTTCTAGTTGGTCGTGGGTGGCGGTGCGGCTCCAGGCGGACAGGGTGTTCTCCACGGCCGGCACGGGACTCCTTCCGGGGGCGCGGGGCCGTTTTAGAACAGGTGGGACTGGGATGAGGTGATGATCCGGTCCGTGGGGAGGATGCCGTCGACGATGGCGGGCTGGGCGGTGGTCAGCACGATCTGCAGTCCGGTCATCTCCTGGGCCACTGCTGCCAGTTCGCTCACAAGGCGGCGCCCGTCGTCGATGGTGGTCTCGGCCGTGCCGATGGAGTCGACCAGCAGCAGGCCTGGATGTCCGATGGCGCCGCGGCGACTGCCGATGCGCAGCAGTGCGATGACGGTGGCGATGCGCAGACGGAGCCGGTCGCCGGCGGTGAGTTTACCGAAGGGCATCTTCACACCGGCTTTGACGGCGTGAAGGCGTCCGGTGCGCTCCAGACGGACCGATTCGAGGTTGCGCACGCCGAACCGGGCCGCGAGGTGAACGATTTCGTCGTCGAGTTCGGTGAACAGGGTGCGGCCGGCTTCTTCGACGCAGTGCAGCAGCTGGTCGCGGACGGCTTGGAGGACGGCGGTATTGCCGTGGCGCTGCGGGGCGGCAGCGGGCTGGGGACCGGTGGCTTCAAGTTTGCCTTCCAGCCGGGCAACAGCCTGCTCTGCTTGCGCGAGTTGGTTGTGGATCTCGGATGCGGTGGCGGTCTGCTTCAGCAGGCTGTTGGCCGTGTGGTGTGCTGTGCTGGCGCGGGCTTCCCTGGAGCGGGCGAGTTTGCGCGCGTGCTGGGCCTGCTTTTCGTCTTCTTCTGCACGGGTGAGCTGCAGGACCAGGTCGGCCAGGTGGGCTTCCACGGTGCGGGGATCGGTGGTGTCGGGCTGGGGCAGGGGGCGGGTGCAGGAGCGGCAGATGCCGTTGGTGATTTCGCTCTTCTTGCGCTCGGGACCCAGGTCGCGCTGGCAGCGGCCGCAGCAGTCGATCTCGGCCAGGCCCAGGACTTGTTCGGCGCGGTGGGTCTCCACCGCATCCAGGTGGCGCTGTTTGGCCTCGATACGTGCGTCTTTGGCCATCTGGGCCGCTTCGGTGGCCCGCTCGAGCTGGCGGGTGGCGTCTTTCCACCGCTGGGCTGCCTCGTCCAGCGCGGTGCGGCGGGCGGTGAGCTGAGTGACGGCGTCCTGGCGGCGCAGTCCGGCAGCGGTGCGGCGGTGGGTGCGCAGTTCCTTCTCCCACTGGGCGCGCTCCTTGCTGCGGGCACGGGCGGTTTCCTCAGCCCGGCGCCGTGCAAGGCGGTCTTGTTTCTCGCGCTGCTGGAGGGCGACTTGGACGCGGGAGAGGGTGGCGGTGTAGGGGACGTCGATGAACAGTTCCAACAGTTGTCCGGGAAGGCCGTGGGTGGCGACGTCCCCGAACAGCAGGTTGGCTCCGCCGGGGTTGAGGTAGAGGGCTCCGAAGTAGGAGGCCCAGCCGTGGGTCTGGGCGGCGCCTTCACCGTCCTGGCCGGCGCTCTTGCCCCAGACCTGGGTGTGTTCCAGGCCGAGGTCGCCGCGCATCACGGTGTCGACGAGCGTGAGGATGCCGGTGTGACCGTTCGCGCTGCCGAGGAATTGCTGTGCGGTTTCGGGAAGGTCGTCGAGTTCTTCCAGCGTGGCGGCGGCGCGGATGGTGCACTGGGGACGGCGCGGGTCGACGGTGTCGAGCACGATGCGCAGACTGCGGTGGCCGGTGTGGATATCCGTCTCGATGCGGTGGATCCAGGGGCGGACGTCGTCGGGCAGTTGGCGGGGAGCTCCGCGCAGCGGCCAGACAGCGAACTCCAGACAGCTGGTCTTGCCGACGTTGTTGCTGGCGTGGGTGATCGCCCACACTCCTGCGGTGAAGTCCTGCTGCCAGGTGAGGATTTCACCACCACGCTTGACCCCGTTGACGCTCACCCGCGCCAGTTGCAGGTGGCGGCTGGCCGCGAGAGGACTGCTCAGCAGTACACCGGTCTCCTTCAGTACGGTCTCGACCGTCTCTTCGCTGCGGCCGGTACAGACGGCTGCGGCAGCGATGATCTCTCCCGGGGCGGGCACGCCGGCAGCCATGGCGGCTGTCCACGGCTGCCGGCGAGGGGCGGGTACCACGGCGGCGGGGGCCACTGCCGTCTGGAGGGGGAACAGGTGCTGCTGCTCCGTCACGTGCCGCTCCTTGGTGCGGGTGGGCGCAGTCGCTGCAGGCGCTCGCGGGCTTGGTCGGTGATGGAGAGGATGTAGGAGCCGATGGGGGTGTCGGCGTAGTCGCGCTGCAGGTACTGGCGGTCTCTGACACCGCTGGGACCCAGGCCCTTGAACAGAGATGCGACGGTCTGCGTGCGTTCGACGTACCAGTACAGGTCCGGTTCCTGGTGGACGATGGCGTCGGCGACTTCACGGCCCCGTGCGCGCAGGTAGTAGTCGTGCTGGCCCACCTGATCACCGCGGGAGGTGTGCCGTTTGGCGACCAGGCTCCGTTCGATCAACATGCCCAGGGCCTCGTTCATCTGCTCGAAGGCGCCGAAGCGGTGGCGGAGCATCGGGTAGCGGCGTACGTCGGGTTCGTCGGAGGCAAGGATGCGTTCGGCCAGGTACCACAGGGCCGGGTCGTCGGGGTAGACCTCGAACTCGGCCAGCAGTTCCCAGGCGAGGAAGTCCGGGCAGCGCACCCAGAAGTCGAGCTTCTGCAGGAGCGTTTGGGTACGGACCACTCCGGCCGCGTCCTTGAGCGCAGGGTCGTCTGCAGCAACAGGCTCGGCGGCAGTCGCGATCAGCAGAAGCAGCCGTACAGCGTTCTGCCACCGGCTGGCTCGCCGTGGTACGGCTGATTCCATGGCAGTTCAGCCAACCGTGCCGCCGTGTGTGGTGTCCAACTGCCGTCACCCGCCAGGGTGAGACGAGGTGGGCCACCTCCCTGCGGGCACACATCGCAGACCGTGCGGCCCCGGCCACTCCCGCGCGGGGGCAGTGGCGGGCCTGGGCCATCTGCGTCACGGGCTCGGCCGGGGCGGGGCGAGAGGCGAGGTGGTGAGTTCAGCGCAGGGCGAGGGGAGGGGGCCGGGTCCACGACAGATCCGATCCGGACCACCAGGCGTCGTCGTCCGCGGTGTCCTCCGCCCGGTTCATGGCAGGGGCGGGCTGGAAGACGGGGTCCAGATCGATGCCGAGCGCGGTGAGGGCGGTGATCTGGGGTCCGGTCAGCTGTGCGGTGTCGCTGCGGCATCTGCGCAGCCACTGGCCGAGGAGGACCTCGTCGCCGTGGACGTCTTCCCGGTGGGCGAGCGGGGCGTGGAGGTGGCCTTCGCGCTGCTGAAACTGCCGGGCTGCTATCAGGCCGCGGCCAAAAGCGCGGGCGCGCGGTGCGGGGTCGGGCAGCAGCAGCATGGCGTGGGGGTGCAGGTGCGGGTGCTGGGCGACGAGTTGGGCCAGCAACCGGACCTGCTGGGGGTGCAGGGTGTGCAGTTGGGCGAGCTGGTGGTCCAGCCATACGGCGGCCTTGTGGCCGGAGACGGGCATGGGGGTGGTAGGGGCGGCGTGCGGGGTGAGGGTGAGGTGGGTGTAGTCGTGCTGCCAGGTCACACCCCAGGGCGGGTTCCACCAGGGATCGACTGCGTTGAGGGCGTCGACGCGGTCGTCGTGCAGGCTTTTGTCTGCGACCAGTTGGCGCTGTCGGGCCAGCCAGCGCAGCAGTGGCCTTTCGCGCGGGGTGGGGGCGCGGGTGACGGCCAGGGTGCCGTGGTGGGCGGCGAAAGTGATGGCCTGCTCCAATCGGGCCTCAAAGCTGCCTTCTGGGTGGGGCCAGGAGATGTTGAGGCTGGTAAGGGCGAGGGCACGCTGGGCGTCGAGACTTCCGTGGGCGTGGAGGGAGCGTTGCTGGCCGAGCCAGAGGCCCAGGGGGTATCCGGTGCGGTCGGTGTAGTCGCTGGGTACGTCGAGGTGTCCGCGGCGTTCGAAGAAGCGGATGGCGGCCTCCCACCCGATCTCCCACAGTCCGGTGTCGACCTGGTGGGTGCGCAGTTCGGTGACGGCAGCGACCTCCCCGGCGCGTTCAGGCGGCGGGGGTCGGGGGATGACGCGGGCGAAGGCACCGGGGCCGCCGCCCAGGCGTCGCCAGTAGCGGGAGTCGTGGGTACGCAGCCCGTTGAGGACTTCCCACAGGATGGCGAACTCCGAGGAGAGCATGGCTTGTTCGGTGCTTTGGCGGCGGCCGATGTAGACAGGGATGATCAGGACGGCGATTTTTCCTGCTCCGGGAGGTTGGCGCAGGGCGCGGCCGAGAGCCTGGATGATGTCGGAAGCGCTGCGTTTGGGGTCGGCGAACAGAACGGCGTCCGCGTCGGGCACGTCGACGCCTTCGCCCAGAATCCGGACGTTGGACAGCACAGCTCCGTCGACGGTGTCGGCGGGGCCGGAGCTGCGGCGCAGTAGGGGGATGCCTTCGAACTCGGCCAGGAACTCGGCGCGCAGGCGGGGTGATTGTTTGCTGTACAGAGCGCGGGCCCACAGGCGGCGCACGCGGGTCGTGGAGGCGGCGGCCTCAACGGTACGGGGCAGTGTCTCGCTGAACTGGCGGGCGTAGGCGATGCGACTGTGGAAGCTGATGACGCGGCGGATGTGGTGGGTTCTCATCGCGTGCAGCAGGCAGACCTGCAGGGCGGCCAGCCGCAACCCATTGGGGCGACGGGAGATGTCGTCGGTGGTGAGGATGTCGCGCAGGTCGTCGTCGGTGATGACCGGGGCGACGATGCGGTAGTCGGCGAGGATGCCGCGGTCGATGGCGTCAGCGAGGCCGAGGTTATAGACAACGGGCCCGTAGATGGAGGCGTCGTCCATGGAGGCCAGGGGTTCAGGCTTTTCGTCGGGCTCCGGCGAACGACGGCGGCGTTGCGCGGTGGGGTCTTCGGGCTTCCAGATGCGGGGAGTTGCGGTCATGTAGAGGCGGCGTTCGGCGGGGATCTCACGGTCGTGGTGGACGGCGGCCCACTGTTTGTTGCTGCTGCCGCTGCTGCGGTGCGCCTCGTCGATGATCACGATCGCCCACGGGGGCAGCTGGTAGCGCTGGTGGGCGCGGGCGATCGCCTTGAGAGACTGGTAGGTGGCGAACACGACGCCCGGACCGGGAAAAGCTGCCAGGGTGCGAGCGAGGCGGGCCGGGTCGGTGGTGGCGGTGAGGCGGCCCCCGGAAAGGCGGGCCATGGCCGGCTTGAGCGTGCAGACGGCAAGCATCCGGGTGATGCGGCTGTCGGCGTGCCAGTGCCAGGCGGTCTGGCTGACCAGGTTGAGGGAGGGGACGACGACGAGGATGTGTCCCGGGCCGGCGAAATGCTCGGCGATCCGGATGGCTGTGATCGTCTTTCCTGTGCCGGTGGCGGAGACGATCGTGGCCCTGGGCATACGGGACAGGGCCCTCACCGCGGCGTCGTACGCTTCACGCTGGTGAACCCGCAGTTGTTTGACGCCTCTGTCCGCCACAGCGGGGACTCCCTTCACGAGGCGAGCAGGCAACAGCTGCGCGGCCACACCCCGGCCGACGGGCGCGGCAGGCGCTGAATCGACCTTGCGTCAGCCGTGTCAGCTGTTCAAAGCTGATACGGAAAGTCGTTACCGAGATCACAGCACACAGGCCGCCCGTGGGCAGGACTCGGATACGGATATACAGGGCGCCTGTGCTGGTTGGAGGTGAGTAGTGGCGGAACGGATGCGGCCGCTGTCCTACCGGCAGCCTCTGGTGGACGGCGAGTCGACCGGCTCCTTCGTGACCCGGCTGGCCGCCCGCCACGGACAGTCCGCCGCCCGCCTTCTGGCCACTCTGGGCGAAGGACACTCCGCCGCTGGCGTCGACCCGTGGGAGAGCGAGCTGTATGTCAACCGGGCGGCACGTCGGCGGCTGGCGGAGATGACCGGGCGCCCCCTGGATCAGCTGATGCGGGCGTTGGTGAGCCTACGGGATGAGCATCTGCTGCCCGACGCTCCCGATATCCCCGTGTGGAAGTGGCCGTGGCGGCCGCATGCCGGGTTCCTGGTGCGCGGATGCGCGCTGTGCGCGGCTCGCCGCGGTGTCCTGGACCCGGTGTGGCTAATCAGGCCGGATCCGTGGCACATCTGCGTGCGTCACGGCCGCTTCCACGACACCTCCCGCAGCGACCGGGTTCCCTTCATCGACCTGTCGCCGGGCCCGCATGTCATCCAGGCCGAGCGGCGTCGGCTCCGGCTGGTGGGCGCCGGCCCAGTGGGCCGACTGCTCGTCGCCGATGCCTTCGGCGTCCTGGCGCACGAGGCCGTGCACCTGCCGCGCCTGGGAAACGGGCGGACCACGCCGTTGCGTCTGCTGCCCATGGCCATCCGGGTCGCCTCCCGGATGGCCTTCCTGGAACAGCGCCGCCTCGAGCACCGGCTTCGGCCGGATGAGCACCAGCGCTGGCGCGAGCAGGTCGCCAAGGATCTGGGGTGGCAGCTGGGGATGGTCCTGGCCACGTGGAGCCAGCGGCATCCGCCCCTCAGGCGCCCCCGGACAGCACGCCCACAGCAGCGCTGGCATCTGCGGCTGGCCGCCCCGCACAAGGACGTGCCGGAGATGGCCTCCGTCGACAAACTGACCTGTGTCCCATGGGAGGTCTTGGCCCGTGGCCCCCGTCCTTACGGTTGACCAGGTGCCGATGTACCACAGGGCGGCAGACGTCCTTCTACGCGCCGAGCACCTGCGGAGGTAAGGCGATGGCATCGGCCCGTACGTCAGCCGGGGAAGAGGCCAAGGCCTCTCCGTTCGTACTGCGCCCCCTTCCTCAGAGGATCGGCTTTCTGACAGGTGAAACGAACGCCTCATACATGCAGCGTCTGGCCTGGGCCAACGGACTGGAGACAGCCGAGTTGCTGAGACAGTTGGGCTCCGGCCTGGCTGAACCGATGCAGCCGGGAGAGGCGGAGCTGCGTCTCAACGCCGCCGCATTGGAGCGGTTGTCTGTACTGACCAGCTGTCCCATCGCGCATCTGCAGCGGGCCCTGCGTTGTTTGCATGACGAGTTCCTGCTGGCTGAGCCGATCTCGACGGCTGCTTGGACGTGGGAGAGAACTCCACCGGGACTGCCCGGTCTGCTGCAGGGCTGTCATCGGTGCGCGGCGGCAAAGGGCGCGCATCATCCGGTTTTCATCTGGTCCGGCATGCCTTGGCAGGTGTGCCGGAGGCATGGCTGCTGGCTGGACACCACGCCAGGGCAGGAAGCCGTCCGAGCGTTGCTGCGAAGCTGCATGCCGTCGGTGCTCAACGCGGAACACCGGCGGATCCGCTTCGAGCGGCGGCTGGGCAGCAGGGGCCGGATCCTGTTCGCCGATGCGTTGAGCGCCTGCGCGTATTGGTGGAACAACCCGCGTCTGTCCCTGCCGGTGTGGATCGAGCGGCAGCGACCGTTTCGCGCCCTCGACTACAGCGCACCGTTTCCCGCTCTCGTCGTGATCTACCCGGAGGTCATGCAACTGGCGCAGATGTTTGCACAGTGGGATCGGCAGAGCCTGGCGGACCAGCCGAATCCGGATGCGTGGGAGCGGCAGATGGACCGGCTCTTCCGCTCCTGGGGAAGACCGTTCGAGGTCGACGAGGTGCGACTGCCGGTCGAACTGTGGCTGCACCGGCATCGCAGCCACACGCTGTCGTCGTCCCGGGCGCCTCAGTGGCATCCGTCGGTGGGGCTGGCGCGGGCTCTTTCCGAGTGCGTTCCACGGCACTCTCCCCGAGCAGTCGGTGGCCTACCGGCGGCGTGGGGAAGTGGTCGTGTCTGCCGTTCAGATATGGCCGCGGAGTGGGGGCTTTGCCCAGGGAACGGCGCACGGACATCCTGCACCTTCGGCCCTTCTGCGACCCGGTCGACGGGGTGTGCTGGGAGATGATGTCGCAGCCGCTGCCCGGGCGCGAAACGCTTGATCCGCGCCACCTGATCTGAGGAGAGCGGGTCCGTGCCCGCCCGGGCTGCAGGTCCGGGGCAGGCTGCCTGCGGGTGTGGCCTGTCGCCTAGCATCGGTGCCAGCACCGCTCCTGCCGTGGCCTGCGGGGTGACAGGTGCGGAAGGGGTTGCCCTGGCCGATGAAGATAGAGGTGCAGTACCGCAGCGCGGCAGGCCGCACCTGCCGTGACGAGCCGGCCGGTCTGCGGGGCGTGCCGCTCGAGGAGCGGCAGCCGCTGTCCGAGCCGCGCGCCTACAAGGGCCGTCATTCCATCCTGACCAAGTGGGCCGCTGCCACCACCGGGCAGACGGTGTGGTGCACGAGCACGGTGCAGCTGGATGCGGCGATGCTCCTCGACTTCAACCCGGACATCGTGTGCTTCCAGTCCGGTGTGGTGCAAGTGCACTGGGAGCTGGATGGCCAGCGAGGCACCGTGGAGCCTGCGTTCGTTGCCCGCACCCGCGCCGGACGCAGGCTGGTCTTCGCGCGCCCGCCCCGCGACGAGACGGGTATGGAGGAGCGTGCGCTGCGGCATGCCGGCGACGAGGCGGGCTGGGAGATACGCCCGCTGCAGGTGCCCCACGGGGTACTACGGTCCTCGCTGGAGGGCGCCGCGCACTTCAGCGGCCCGGACTTCGCCCCCGACGATCACGTCCGCCAGGCGCTGCTGGAAGTATTCGCCACACCGCGCCCGCTACAGGCGGGCGCTGCCGCCTCGGGCCTCGGGCTGAAAGCGTCCGGCTATGCCTGGCACCTGGTGTGGACGGGCGAGTTGACGTGTGACTGGACCAGGCCGCTGCTGCCGACCTCGCCGGTGTGGGCCAGCCAGGCGGCCGATGCCGAGGAGGCATAAGGGATGACAACAGCCGTAATGCAGGCAGATACGGGAAAGCAGGCCGGGCTGCGGCTGGGGACGAGACTGCGCTGGCAGGGCGGCACCTACCGGGTCCTGGTGCTGCAGGGCGCAGAAGTGCAGCTGGGCTGCCTGGACGAGGAGGGAGCGGATGCCCGTGCCCTGATCGAGGCAGTGACCGGCGCCGACGACTTCGCTCTCCTGGACGAGGACCTGCAGGAACTCGAGCGGGAGCAGGTGACGGACACCAGCCGTCTGTCTCTCCTGTCGGAGGTCGACTCGAAGCTGGTGCGGGACTGGGAGCGCCATCTGCGGGAGATCGACGACGGGGTGCCCCCGGATGCCGAGGAGGGCGCGGTGCCGCGCCCCGGCTACGATCCCGACCGCTTCACCGTGCGCCAGCGTCTGACCGCCAAGGCCGCGGAGATGAAGACGCTGGGCTTCAGACATGCCTCGGCCGGCACGATCCAACGGCGCAGGCGCGCGTATCAGGCGCGCGGTGTGTTCGGGCTGATCCGCGAGATCGTGCCGGGCTCGCCGTGGGGGCGCACCGACGAGCGGGTAGTGCGGCTGCTGCTGGCCGAAGTCAAGGCCGGGCTCGGGGAATCCGACGGGGACGCCAGTCGGCTGTACGAGCGGCTGCAGGCCGCCGTCCGGCGCGAACACAAGACCGAGTACGACGCCTTGATGATCTCTAGGGCCACCTTCTACCGGCTGCTGAGCCGACTGGGCATCAACGTGGCCTCCCTGCACTGGCCCACCGACCGGCGCCTGGACGAGGCCAACGGGGCCGTGCCCCCGTACACGCCGACCACCGCGCGGCGCCTGGGCGAGCAGGTGCAGATCGACTCCACCGGCCTGGACATCATCGCGATCGGCGATGACGGACGGCCGGTGCAGGTGGAGTTGACCGCGGCAATCGACGTGGTGTCCCGGACCATCATCGGGGCAATGATCGTGCCGAAGGTACCGGGCCGCGGCCCCAGGGGGCGGCGGCTGGGCGGACGCGCCACCCGCTCCTTCGACGCGGTACTCATGCTGGCCCAGGCACTGGCCCCGATGCCCGCCCGGCCCGGCTGGTCACCGCGGGCGCTGGCGGAACACTCCGAGATGCCGTACGCAGATCTGGTGGCGTGCGATCCGCGGATGGCCGGCGCGGCCTCCCGACCTGTGATCCGCCCGAGGATGGTCGTCGTCGACCACGGCAAGATCTTCAACAGCGAGCACTTCGACGACGTGTGCCGGATGCTGCGCATCAAGGTCCGCCCGGCCCGGGAGCGCACCGCCACCGACAAGGCCATCATCGAGAGCACCTTCAACGCGATCAAGCGCCGGTTCTCGCAGCATGTCGCCGGCTACACCGGGTCCGACCTGAAGCGGCGCGGCAAACACGTTACCGAGGGGCCGCTGTGGAGCCTGAACGAGCTGCAGGACCTGCTCAATCAGTGGATCGCCCTGGACTGGCAGCAAAAACCGCACGACGGGCTCCGCAGCCCGTTCCTGCCCGGCCTGACCATCAGCCCGAACCGCATGTACGCCACGCTGGTGGCCGCCGAGGGCCATGTGCCGCTGGCGCTGACGCCACACCAGAACCGCAAGCTGCTGCCGTTCAACTACCTGAAGGTGACGGACAAGGGCGTCAGGATCGGCAACCGCACCTACAACAGCGAGGCCCTGCAGGAGTACAAGAACCGGCACTCCGGGATCCCCGGGCAGGGCAAGCGCTGGCAGATCCGCTACAGTCCCTACGCGCCGCGGTTCGTGTGGCTGTGGGACCACAACAAGGATGACTGGGTGGAGGCGGAGTTCATCCACCAGCGGCTCATCAGCGACGACTGGACCGAGTGGACCTGGGAGCAGGCCACCCTCAACGTGATCGAGGACGGCGGCCGCAAGGAGGAGGAGCGGCGTATCGCCCGTGAGGTGTCCGCCCTGCGCGAGCGGGCCCGACGCGGCCCGGATCCCGATGCCCCGCGGGTACCGCAGCTGTTCACCGGCCCGGCCCTCGATCTGGACGTACCGGTGGCCGATCCCTACGAGGGCATCCCCGACCCTGACCCCGCCACCGTGGTACGTGCGCCCTCGCTGACGATGCCCGCTGCACACATCCTGCACGCCGCCCGGCCCGCCCCTCCCCC